>JAUNWC010000053.1 GCA_030540495.1 Bacteroidota bacterium | reverse complement strand
ATTCTTTTCATTTTTGACAAGAGAGGTTGCTATAGACTTGGGAACAGCCAACTCTATAATAATGTGTAACGACAAAGTTGTTGTGGATGAGCCTTCTATTGTGGCAATAGATAATACCACTAAGAAAATTATAGCCGTAGGCAAAAGGGCTATGCAAATGGACGGAAAGACACACGACAATATAAAGACTATAAGACCTTTGAGAGATGGTGTTATTGCAGATTTTGACATGGCTAACGCTATGATTAAAGAGTTGATAAAAATGATACCTTCTCGTCACTCTCTTATACCACCGGCTTTGAAAATGGTTATTTGCATACCTTCGGGTATTACAAATGTGGAGGAGCGTGCTGTTAGAGACTCGGCAGAGCAAGCAGGAGCAAAGGATGTTCGTTTGATTCACGAGCCTATGGCTGCTGCTATAGGTATAGGCATAGATGTATTGGAGCCTGTGGGCAATATGATTATAGACATAGGTGGAGGTACTTCCGAAATTGCGGTTATAGCACTTGGTGGTATAGTTTGCAATAAGAGTATAAGAATAGCGGGCGACGAGTTTAACAGGGATATAATGGAATATATGCGTAAGCAACATAATATTCATATAGGCGAGCGTATGGCAGAGAGAATAAAAATAGCCTGTGGTAGTGCCATAACAGAACTTGCCGAACCGCCTGAGGACTATCCTGTGCAGGGAAGAGATGTTTTGACAGGTATTCCTAAGGAAATATATGTAAATTATAGAGAAATAGCCCACGCTTTGGATAAAAGTATAGCAAAGGTGGAAAGTGCTGTTTTGGATGCATTGGCAATGACTCCGCCAGAGTTGGCAAGCGATATTTTCCATACGGGTATATATCTTGCGGGAGGAGGTTCTTTACTAAGAGGCCTTGACCAAAGAATATCCAGCAAAACAAGACTTGCTGTCCATGTGGCTGACGACCCTTTGCGTGCTGTGGCAAGAGGTACGGGAGCAGCACTAAAAAATTATGATAGTTACACATTCTTAATAAAATAGAACTAATAGTTAGTAGTTAATAAAGGTTATTGTTTTTTATCTTGCGACTTCTGATAAGTCGCAAGATTTTTTATATCAAAAATTTATTCTACCTTTGCACAAAATAACAAACAAAGAGATACTTTTTTTTAATGAAGAATTTTGCAATAGTGATATTGTTGTTTTTTGGTACTATTGTTTTGCAAGCACAAGACAGCATAAAAACTAAGGTTTTGGACAGCATAGTGGTGCGGGCAAAGAAAATAGACTTGTTGGAAAATACCCCTGTAGGAGATGCTTTGCAAAAAAAAGACTTGCAAACCATAGGAGTAGAGTCTGTGGGGGAGGCTGCAAAGTTTTTGAGTGGCGTTATGGTTAAGGACTATGGAGGTCTGGGCGGAGTAAAAACAGTAAGCGTAAGAGGTCTTTCTTCTAATCATACGGCTATTCTTTACGATGGAATAAATATTTTTGATAATCAAAGTGGGCAGGTGGACTTGGGAAAATATTCTCTTGCTAATGTGGGAGGACTTTATTTGGCTAATGCTCAATTTACTCCCTTATTGCCAACAGCAAGTGCCTTAGCCTCTGCTTCTACCATAAACATACAAACAGAGAAACCCAATTTAGAAGACAACAATATGCGTTCAGAGATAGGCTTATCGTATGGGAGTTTTTCCACCTTTGGAGAAAATATTTTCTTTGCTCGCAAAATAAACAACAAGAATATAATAACCACTTATTTTGACCTTACTCACTCAAAAGGCAATTATCCCTTTGTTCTTCATTATGGTTTGCAAGACAATCAAAAAACTCAGAAACTAAGACGAGACAACAACGAAATATTTTCTACTCATACCGAGTTAAATTGGTTTTGGGATATTAGCAAGAGCAAAACATTGAAACTAAAAACCTATTATTATTATTCGGATAGGGAATTGCCTTCGGCTGTTACTCTTTATTACATGAATAGCAAAGAAGAATTATATAACAAGAATTTGTTTTTACAAAGTACTTTTACCTCCTACCTTAATGGACTTTTTACCTATAAAAACAATTTTAAAATAGATTGGAACTATACTCACTATTTAAACCCTTTGTTGTCCAATGGTTTGCAAGGAGAAAACGATATATATAAACTTTTGCTTCTATACGACAACAATGCCATAAGTTTTCAACCCACAGAAAATCTCTTTTTTACCCTAACCAACGATATTTATTATAATAGATTGAAGGCAAATACTCAAATGGACTCAGAGCCTGAGCGCTTTTCTTCTTTAAGTGCTTTTGTTGTTGATTGGCGATTGTTCAAAAAACTCTATCTTACCACCAATATATTGCATTCTCTTTATTATGATATGTATTCCAATAGCACAAACACAACTCAGCACTTTTCTCCTTATTTTTGTCTTAAATGGCAGGACAATAATTTTACTTCCTCTTTATTCTATAAAAATATTTTCAGAATGCCAACCTTTAACGAATTGTATTATAGAAGATTTGGCTCAAAGGATTTGAACCCAGAAAATACCATGCAACTATCTATTACCAATTCATTTTCCAAGGTATTTAAAGAAAGTGAATTATCTATAGAAGTTAGTCTTTACTACAATGACGTAACCAACAAAATAGTTGCCATTCCCAAAAATATTTACCTTTGGTCTATGGTCAATTATGGTAAAGTAAAAATATATGGTTGTGATTTTAAGTTAGGTGCAAACACAAGGATAGAAGATTTCATCATAGAGGGCAAATTGAATTATTCTTTTTCGCGTGCCACAGATAACGAACCTTCCTCTCTTACCTACAAGGATAATTTACCTTACTCGCCCGAGCAAGTGTATAGCATTATTGCCAATCTAAGTTACAAAAACATTGTTTTGGGATATAATTGTATGTTGGTAGATAATCGTTATTCTTTACCTGAGAATATAACCTATAATCTTTTGCCTCACTATGCCGACCATTCTGCAAATATCAATTATAGTTACAAGACAAAAGATTGCAATTATAAATTTACTTTTTCTTTGAATAATATTTTCAACAAACAATACGAGGTAATACGTTCCTATCCTATGATGGGAAGAAATTGTCAAATAAAAATCACTTTAAGTTTATGAAAACAATAAAAATATTTTTTACTTCCTTATGTCTAATATTTTGTTTTACTTCCTGCTTTAAAGATGCCGAAGAGGAAGAATATAGACAATACGATGGAGAAGACTATGGACTCTATGTACTTTGCGAGGGTACGGGAGCAGACAACAATTCGGCTCTTTCTTATTATAGTTTTAAGGATTCTCTTTCTATTTTGGATTATTTCAAAGAAGGTTTGGGCAAAAATGCCAATGATATGATAAAAGTGGGAGAAGAACTGTATATTGTTGTAACAGAAAGTGCTTGCGTTTGGGTTTTGGACAAAAATACAGGGAGCCAAATTGCAAGGATAGAAATAACGGATGAGCAAGGCAATAACAGAAAACCACGACACTTGACTTATTATGATGGTTATATCTATGTTTCTTGTTGGGATGCAAGTGTGGTGAAGATTTCAAAGAAAACCCATCTTATAACAGAAATTTGCTCCACCTTAGGACGTTATCCCGAGGGAATAGCCATAGCAAACAATAAAATATATGTGGCAAATTCTGGTGGTTTGGACTATCCTAACTATGATAAAACAGTATCGGTTATTGATGTAAATAGTTTTTCTTTTGAGAAAAAAATAGAGGTAGGAGAAAATCCTCAAACCCTTAAAGCCTATAAAAACAAAATCTATGTGCTTTCCACAGGCAACTATATGGTAACGCCAACACTAACAGTAATAAATAACTCAGAAGTAGAAAAACAGATATCTATGAATATTGCTGATTTTGATTTTTGGGAGAATAAGATGTATTTCTTTTATACTTCGCCGTATGCCGACCCTACAAGCAACAAGGATTTTAATTTTTCATACCTCGATATAAATAATTTAGATGAACCAGCCAAGGTGTTAAGAGAGCAAACTCTTTCTGGTATGGTTATGCCCTATCATATCAGCATAATAGGAAATACTATATTTATAAGCGATGCTAAAAATTTTAACTCTGCCGGAGAGGTCTTTGCGTTGGACACTTTGGGCAATCTTCGTTATAAATTCCCAACACTTATCAACCCAAGTAAAGTGGTTCAGAAATAAAGTAAATTCTATTGTTTCTAAAATCCTAAAAATAAAAAAGAGGCGTTTCCTTTTTGAGAAATGCCTCCTTTTTCTTGTAAAACAAAAAAATTATTTTACTTTTACATTAACAATACTATCGCTTAAAGCCTTGCCAGGTTTGAATTTAACAACCGTTTTAGCAGCAACTTTAATGGTCTTACCATCTCTTGGATTTCTTGCCTCGCGAGCATCTTTGTGTTGTAAAGAGAATGTTCCAAAGCCCAAAAGAGCCACTTTTTCTCCTTCTTTAAGATAATCTGAAGCAACATCAAGGAATGCATCGTAAGCTTTAAGAGAATCAAGTTTTGTCATACCGGTTTTTTCGGCCATTTTGTCTGCAAATTCTTTCTTTGTCATTGTTGTAAATGTTATTAAATGATTTATGTATATTTTTAACTTTGCAAATATATAACAATAATACTTATAAAACAAATTTTAGATAAAAAACATTCTATTTTTTTTTAATACTTTTTAAGTAACTCTCTATTCTTAAACCTTTTACTAATTCTGTATCGGGCATACGTTTTTTGCCTGATAATTGTAAATCAGTTAGTTGTAATATGCTATCAGAGGTTTGTACCAATATGCTTTTTTTGTTTTCTATCCATAGGTCGCCTATCTGAGTTTTTTTGTCTTTGCTTATTATTTTTGCCTTAAATATCTTAAAATCATAGTTCTTTTTTGTCTTTTCGTCCATAAAAACGGCTTTTGCAGAGGGTAGTGGAGAAAGTCCGCGTATGAAATTCACAATATCCTCACCCTTTTTATTCCAGTCTATATAAGTATCTTCCTTAAATATTTTTGGTGCAGGTTTAAGCAAAGAATCTGCTTGTTGTTTTATGGTTGTGTAATTGCCTTTTGATAAAATATTAAGAGTTTCCTCTATAAGATTTTTTCCCTTTTCTGCCATTTCATAATACAGAGATTCAAAATCTGTTTGCTCTGTTATTTCTATGCTTTGTTGCAAAAGAATTTCTCCGCAATCTATTTTATCGTTAAGCAAAAATGTTGTTATTCCTGTTTGTTTTTCTCCATTAATGATAGCCCAATTTATGGGTGCCGCTCCTCTATACTGAGGCAACAAAGAAGTATGGAGGTTAAACGTTCCAATAGGAGCAAGAGAATAAACCTTTTTTGGCATCATTCTAAAAGCAACCACTATTTGAACATCAGGTTTTAAGGATTTTAACTCACAGACAAAACTATCCTCTTTCATACTCTGAGGTTGCAATATATTTTTTATTCCCAACTCTATTGCCTTTTGCTTAACCTCACAAAAAGATATTTTCTGTCCTCTGCCTATCTGTTTATCCACATTGGTAACCACGGCTACTACATTATACCCTTGTTTTACCAAATGCTCTAACTCTATGGCTGCTATCTCTGGAGTACCAAAAAAAATAATACGTAAATTCTTTGCTTCCATTCTATTATAAGGCAGTCATTTTTAGGGCAGTAATAGCGGCTTCCACACCTTTGTTTCCCAATTTTCCGCCTGAGCGTTCTTTGGCTTGCTCCAAATCATTGGTAGTTAGAACGCCAAAAATCACAGGAAGTTCTTCTTTTAAAGATACTTGCATTATACCATTGGCAACTGCGGAGGCTATGAATTCAAAATGACGAGTCTCTCCTTGTATTATGCAACCGAGACAAATAATAGCATCAAATTTCTTTTTTGTAGATAATTCAGAGGCTCCGAAAGGCAATTCAAAAGCACCCGGCACGTGTTGTATATGTATATCTCTCTCGTCTGTGCCGTTTTCCAAAAGGGTTTGTATTGCACCTTGTAGCAAAGCGTTTGTTATCTCATCATTCCACTCTGAAACAACTATTCCAAAACTTGACCTTGCCCCCGAGGGCACCTCATCTTTATTATAAGAAGATAAATTTTTTAATTCTGAAGACATTTCTTTTCCTTTATTATTTTTTAAATCAAATGCAAAGATACAATTTTTTTCTTTTCTCCCACTAAGATTTTTAACCTAATGTTTTTTGCAACAAAAATCAAAAGTGTCTTAATCTCCAAAAAGACTAAGACACTGAACAATATTAATAAATAAAAATTAAAAATAAAAAAAATTATTCTTTATTCTCGTTTTCTTGTTTGGTCATTTCTTCTTTCAAAGAAGCCAAAACATCCAAATCACCAAGTGTTGTTCTCTCTAAATTTTGGTTGATTTTTTGAGTAATACTTTCTTTTTTGCCTGATTTTTCTTCTTCTTGTTTCCAAGTACGAGAGTGAGAAAGTACTATACGTTTTGCCTCTTTAGAAAATTCTATAACCTTGAAAGGAAGTTTTTCATCAACTTTTGCGTTTGTTTTATCTTCTTTTTGCAATTGTCCCTTAGGGCAGAAACCTTCTATTCCATAAGGAAGATTAACAACCGCTCCACTCTTTTCGTTGATGGAAGTTATAGTTCCTTCGTGTACTGAGCCTATTGTAAAGATAGATTCAAAAACATCCCAAGGATTTTCTTCCAATTGTTTGTGACCAAGAGAAAGTCTGCGATTTTCTGCATCTACCTCCAAAACAACAACCTCTATTTTTTCTCCTATCTTAGTAAATTCTGCAGGGTGTTTGATTTTCTTTGACCAAGAAAGGTCTGAAATATGGATAAGTCCATCCACACCTTCTTCCAATTCTACGAATATACCAAAGTTAGTGAAGTTTCTAACAGTAGCAGTATGACGACTACCAACAGGATATTTCTCAGCAATATTTACCCATGGGTCTGGCATAAGTTGTTTGATACCAAGTGACATTTTTCTTCCTTCTCTGTCAAGAGTAAGTATAACAGCCTCCACATCTTGTCCTACTTTTAGGAACTCGTGTGCTGTTCTAAGATGTTGGCTCCAAGACATTTCAGTAACATGTATCAATCCCTCAACACCTGGTATTATTTCAACAAATGCACCATAATCGGCAATGACTACAACTTTTCCTTTTACTCTGTCGCCAACCTTTAAATTAGGGTCTAATTGGTCCCAAGGATGAGGTGTAAGTTGTTTCAATCCCAAAGCAATACGTTTCTTTTCTTGGTCAAATTCAAGTATAACAACCTTGATTTTTTCGTCAAGTTTAACGATTTCTTCTGGATGGTTGATTCTTCCCCAAGAAAGGTCAGTAATATGGATTAGTCCATCCACACCACCAAGGTCAACAAATACTCCGTAAGAAGTAATATTCTTTACCGTTCCTTCCAAAACCTGACCTTTTTCCAAGTGAGACATTATTTCAGATTTCTGAGCCTCTATTTCGTCTTCTATCAATGCTTTGTGAGAAACGACTACGTTCTTAAACTCATTGTTGATTTTCACAACCTTGAATTCCATAGTCTTATCTACAAATACGTCATAATCTCTGATAGGTTTAACATCTATTTGACTACCAGGCAAGAAAGCCTCTATACCAAATACATCCACAATTAAGCCACCTTTTGTTCTTGACTTAACATAACCTTTGATTATTTCTCCGCTTTCGTACGCCTCATTTACTCTATCCCAAGATTTTAGTATACGAGCCTTTTTGTGTGAAAGCAATAATTGACCATTAGAATCCTCTTGATTCTCAATAAATACTTCTACTTTGTCGCCAACTTTCAAATCTGGATTGTAACGAAACTCTGCTGCAGGAATAATACCATCGGATTTAAATCCAATATTCACTACTACCTCGCGGTCGCTAATAGCAACCACTGTTCCTTCTGCTATTTGCTCATCTCCTATTTGGCTAAAAGTTTTGTCATAAGCAGATTCAAGTTTTTCTCTTTCTTCTTTGTTATAAACTTCGTTTTTGGTATCTACCTCTTCCCAATTGAAGTTTTCTAATGGTTTAATGTCTTTTGTTTCTCTCATGGAAACTCTATATTTTGTTTTGTATCAGCATCTTACCCTACTGAGAAAAGTTATTAAATCTTCTTTAATTATTGAATTTTATAGGTGGTAAGCCCTCTAAAACTCAAACAGTTTGCGGTTGCAAAATTATAAAAAAAATTGAAAATGTGCAAATTAACCACAAATTTAATCAAA
>JAUNWC010000052.1 GCA_030540495.1 Bacteroidota bacterium | reverse complement strand
ATTGGCGTATTTTATTTCTAATTCGGCTCTTTGTAAGCGTTTGTTAAGACTTTCCTCTGTCTCTGTATTGCGATGGAGTAGTCGTTGTTTAAGAACCTCTATGGACGGAGGCATAAAAAAAACAGAAACAGCCCTATCCTTCAATTGTTGCTTGATATTCACTCCTCCTTTGACATCCACATCAAAGACAGCGATTTTTTCAAGAGAATTTATTCTTTGTATTTCGCTTTTCAGCGTTCCATAAGACAATCCCTCATAAACATTTTCGTATTCCAAAAATTCGGAGTTTTTTATTTTGTTATCAAACTCTTCTTGCGAAAGAAAATAATAGTGTTCGCCGTGTTTCTCGTTCTCTCTTTTTTGTCTTGTAGTAGCAGAAACAGAAAAAGAAAACATATTTGGAAAAACCTCAAATAATTTATGCAAAATAGTAGTTTTGCCTGTGCCAGAAGGAGCCGATACTATCAAAGCCGTTGCTTTCATATTTAATTAAATCTTTTTTGTATTATATCGGTCAAATTGATGTAAGCAGCAGAAGAAACCGCCCATTTGTATCTTGTACGAGCAGAATTGATTATTTGCATAGAGTCCTTTAAATTGGTGCTGTTGTTCAACTCGTTTATAAAACTTTCATATGCTTGTACATTGCCAGCAAACAAATCATTGATGAACATAAACTTATAATTCATTCCTATGGTAAAACTAAGGTTTGACTTGTTGGCAGCCTCAAATTTATCGCTAATAGATTTTGGTTGAGAAGTAGGCTCTGCAATTGGCTCAGTTACAATAGAATTTAGGCTCTGAATGTTCTTTTCATTATTATTTAATAAATTGTTTAGTCTTTGAGTGGCTGTTTCCTTTGGTTTCTCTTCAATTTCCTCTTGCGAAACTTTGCTGTCTTTTATTACCCTCTTATGTAAAAATTCTAATACAGAGGAGGTCTCTTTTGGAGTAGGCTCCATGTATTCTGTTTGTTTTTGCTTATTATCTTCTTGTTTATTATTGGAATTATCAAAGGAGTCTTCCAAAGAAATCTTGCCTTCCCTCTCCTCGTTTTCTTGGTCTATTATTGGCTCTTGTTGTGGAATAATTTCTATAATTTCTTCTTGTTTTGGCTTTTCCTTCTTTGGGATTTCTTGTTTAACAAGAGGCGTTTCTAAGATTCTTTCCTCCTTTTTGCTATCTATTTTTTGCAAAACCTCAGCAACCAAATTTATTAATCTATCATTTTGCTTTATAATCAATTCTGTATTTTGCAACAAATTATTATACTTCTCTAATAACAAATCTTCTTTTTCATTATTAGGCATTTGCAAAGCAAGTATTTGCTCATAAATATCTCTTGCTCTATCTTTCAGATTATTAAGGTCTTGATTATTCATATTATTATATTTTCTTTATTATCAAAAAAAATTAATTTTTTTTTAGTGTATTGGAGTGTTAAACAAACGAAAAGTATTTGGTAGTTTAGAAGTTACGGTTACAGTCTTATTGTTTATAATATTTCTAAAAGTTAGGGAAGAATAATGAAACTTCAACATATTATTCACCTTTTGTTTGTCAAAACGAACATCCCCCACAACAGGACAGCCCATTTGTTTTAAGCAAAATCGCGTCAATAAAGGGCGGTATTGACTGTGGATAATATGCAATAAAAAGAAATTCTCATTTTCCTTGGATAAATCTTCCTTTGTAGCGTATTGAAAACTAAAATTTTTATAACCCTCTTGTGCATTGGGACTAAGGCTATATCTATCATTATCTTCACTAAAAAAGAAAGATAGTTTGTCGTTTTTGTGTTTTGGTTTGTTGCTAACTATGGCATCTATTTCACATATCATTTTGTCCAACTCTTGCGTCATATTTTGATAAGCATATTTATTTTTTGCAAATATGCAAAGCCCACTCTCATAAACGTCAGGCGAAAATATTATATACACAGCGGCAGAGCGTTCTCTCTTGTGTACATATCTTTTAACCATTGTCAGCATATCCTCGTTTTTTTTGTCTTTTGGGTCAAAGACTTTCTGTCCAAAAGTTTTATTGACTACCAAAATATTTTTATCCTCATACAAAACACTTATATCTCTTTTTTCCTTTGCAATATGCCTGCCGCCAGAATATTTTCTGTATTCTAACATATCGCCTTTTCTTAATATATATTCCGTACTCTTAACACTTGCTCCCGAAATGGTAAAACAATTGTAAAGTATCATTTTTTTTGCCTTAGTGGTGGAAACATTAGGGAAATTTTCAAGCACAAACTCCAACAAACTACATTCTTTTTTTATATCAAACTTCATATCAAATAATGTTTTACTCTTTTTTTTAAGTCAAAAATATTTTGGAAAGGCAAAGATAATAAAAATTATTGTTTTGCTACCTCTACAAAGCACCACAAGAATACTTACTCTTTATTTTGCACATATTTTTAGTTCCTTGGCTATAACGTTCAATCGCTTTGTATAATGGTCTATTTTCTGCAAAATATTCATAGATTCATTTATATCTGAGGTCTTTAGTTGCAATCTCAAATTATCAATCATAGAGTCTAATTTTCTGAATTTAAAATGCAAAAGAGTCTGTTTGATTTCACTATCAACAACAAAAGGAGCATCCAAGGCGGGCAAAATAACGTTATATTTACCCATCCAAAGTTCTGAGGTTTTGTAAGGAGATACCAACAAATCTGATACAAGGAAATTTATCTGCTCATCTCCCAAACCAAGCAACATATCTATGGAAGGCAATTTTTCTGTTTTGGCATATTGCGATAAGAAGTAGTCATAGATTTTTTGATACAAAGGGTTGTTGAATTCTATATCGTCAGCATTTATAGTTGCAAGAATATATTCTCCCGCATTCACTACTTCGGTTACCACCTTTCCCTCTGTATTTAAGAGTTGTTGCCTCGTTGTTTTGTCTAAATGATTGAGTAAAATCTTTATTACCGCTTTTTCTTGCGACTCATCCTCGGCTATTTTCTTTATATTTTGTTGCTCCAATAAAGCATTATTTAGAGTCGGTGGTATTGCCGTGTTGTTGATTGGAGGAGGTGTGGAGGTTTGAGAATTGTTTGCTTGTTTGTTTTGCTCGTATAAGTTGTGGGCAACTTGCCTTGAAAGTTCCTCACTCAACAATCTTTCCTCCATATTAAGAATAGAAGCACATTGCTGAATATAAACCGACCTTTGCACCATATCGGGTATAAGGCTAATGGAATGCACTATTTCTTTAACCAAAGTGGCTTTTTTTACAGGGTCGGTTTCTGTTTCTTTGTTGGCAAGATTGGTACGATAGATTATAAAATTTTGAGCATTATCTTTCAAAAAAGCAACAAATTCGTCTTGAGTATGCTTTCGAGCAAAAGAATCTGGGTCGTCTCCATCTGGGAAAAGAACTGTTTTAACACTCATTCCTTCCTTAAAAAACATATCCGTAGCACGTATTGTGGCATGTATTCCAGCGTTATCTCCGTCATATAATATTACCACATTGGAAGTATATCTTTTTATCATACGCACTTGGTCTGAGGTAAGAGCCGTACCCGAAGAGGCTACAACGTTTTTTACTCCGTTTTGACTCATCATAATAGCATCCACATTGCCTTCCACCAAATAACACTCGTCCTTTTTGGCTATTTCGTTTTTTGCTATATGAAGTCCAAAAAGTACCTTTCCCTTTGTGTATATAGGACTCTCAGGGCTATTTACATATTTTGCCTTAGTTTTATCAGAAGAAAGTATTCTTGCAGAAAAACCAAGTACCCTACCTCCCACGTTATAAATAGGAAAAGTAACACGGGAATGAAATCTATCATAGAGTTCCCCTGTTTTATCACTTTTGAGACTAAGCCCCGATTTCATCAAAACCTCTTCTGTATAACCTGAACGTAAAGCATATTGAGAGAAATCATTGCTTTTTTGTTTACAATAACCTAAACCCCAAGTATCTATGGTTTGTTTGCTAACCTCTCTTTCTTTGAAATAAGACAAACCTATGGATTTACCTTCCTCTGATTGCAGAAGATTGTTGTAAAAATATTTTTGTGCAAACTCGTTGATAGCATAGAGAGAATCTTTTTCGTCTTTTAATTCTCTTTCCTGCTCACTTTCTATGGTTTCGTGTAAAGGAATGCCATATTTTTGTGCCAACCATCTAAGAGCCTCCGGATAGGTATAGTGATTGTGTTCCATAAGGAAATTAACAACATTACCTCCCTTACCACAACCAAAACACTTGAATATACCTCTTGCAGGATTGACATTAAAGGAAGGAGTCTTTTCATCATGAAAAGGGCATAAACCTATATAGTTTGCTCCTCTACGTTTTAAAGGTACAAAACTATCTATAACCTCCTCTATTTTGGCGGTATTTAATATTTGTTCTATGTCTTCCTGTGGTATCACAAAAACAAGTCTATTTTTGTTATTTCAAAGCATCTCTCAATAAATCCATATCCACCTCTAAGACACTGTGTTTTTTGTTCTCGCATTTGGAAGTAAGCACATTGCTATGACCACAAAAACAATTTGTTCTTTCTCCCGTATAAGGGTCTATAGAAGCACATTGACGCTTAAACTCTCCATTTTTCTTTAACAAAATTTTCACTCCTATCAATGCAAAGCAAATAAGGAGAATAACTATAGTCAAAACTAATACCAAACCTAATTCCTTCATAATACTCTACTTCTTTGTTGCAAAAGTAATCAAAAAATTACTACTTACAATTTTTTACTCACTCAATTCTATATTGCGTATAAAGTTACGTTTTTCGTTCTCTGGAACAAGTCTAAAGGTATATACCTTTCCGTTTTCTCCTTTAAATTCTTTTTTCTTAGCATTTTTTACTGCCTCGTTAAAATTCTCATCAGAAGATACCACCGACATACTTGCTCCATTATAAGAGAAATAATACCAATTGTCCATATCTTGCTCCAAATAAATACGTATCTCTGTGGATACTCCGGTTTTTATCATCTGCAAACGGGCTTTTATTTTTTTGTTTATCTGATATTTGCCCACTATACCTATGGAAACATCGCCCGAAGAAATATAACAATTGCGTATATCATCCCATTGCAAATTAACATCAGGCAAAAACATTGTATAAGACATTTGTTTTGGAATTTTCTCCCATTCATTATTACTTATCAAATCTATCAAATATTCCTCTCCTTTTTCTGCTCCAAAGACATATGGCAAATATTCTTTGTAACGAGAGTTTTCTATATCCATTTGCTCCAAATTCATATCATCATAAAGATTTGCTCCCATTATATCAAGTGCTTGCTCAGAAAAAGGAAAATTAAGAGCCAACGACATTTTTATATTTGCCGAATTGGAAGAGTTATCAACTTTTATTTCACCATAGTTATTACTCTCTATAACAGAGCCTATAGGAAAACCAAGTTGTATATTACCCAATCCCTTAGTCTTACAATTGTTTCTGTTTATTAAAAGATAGTCGCCTATAGAGTTTGCAAAGTCTTCTAATTTTTCTTTGCTTGCAATACGATATTCCTGCGATTGTTTGTCATATGTAAGAAAACCTTGTGCTTTAAGGAAAACATTATCTGCCTCTGTGTCAGAAGTAAAGAAAGCAACAATAGGCTCCAAGTTCTTTTCATTGAAAAGTATGGAAGTAGTTATTCTTTTGCCCTCTACATCCACAGGGGCTTCGTTTATAGGTATTTCTATATTTGTGGCATCTATTTTTGCTTTAAATTTCAAGTAAGGAGACTCTTTGTCCAAACAATTTATAGCCAAAGCCACTCCGCCGTCAAACATAAAGGCAGAATCTTGTGCCAATACGCTTATCTCTCCATAAAATTTGAACGCATCGCTAAGATTCAAAGGCTCTTCCTTTCTAATATCCGCATAGCCAACAGAGTAACCCGTAGCAGAGGTAATTTCTTTGAAAAATATAGGAGTTTCTTTCTTATCTTCGTCTATGTATTTCAAATAACCATTGGCAGAATAAAGTTTTTTGGAAGATATATGTGCCCTTGCATCATAAACAAGGTGCAATTTGCTTTCGGTATTAAACAATATTTCTGCCTTATCTATGGTATCCATCTGAGCACCTGGACGAAGTGTTATTTGATGGTTATATGGTTTTATGGCAGCATCTGCACTTCTTATAATATACACACCTTTTGCCAAAAGTTCATTGGTTTGCAAATTTAATTTGGCTTCAAGAGAATGAAAAGACAGGCTATCTTGATTTGGATGTATGCTAATAAATTCTGCTCCTTGCATAGGTATATCAACAATTTCTCTAATATTCTTACCCTCCATAGAAACAGATTTATCAACAGCGGCTTGTAACGAAAGTAACTTATCATTCATATCCCAAGCAAACCTATCAGCATAACACATATATTGTAAATAAGGCAAGGTGCTTTGTCTTACTCCTGTTTTGGAAACAAAAGAGCCTTTTCTATCTTTTAGACTAACATTTGCTTTTAAATCCTGGGACTCAAAGGCCACTGAGCCACCATCCAAAGACAAAATTGTCAAAGAAGCACTATCGGAGGTATATCCATCAGCAAAATATTTAAAGTCCTCTGCCCTAACTATCATTTCTTCTACACGATTTTCTCCTCCTCCTGTCAAATTAGTAGAAGTAACTTTCAAATAGCCTTTATGTTCGGAATTGTTGCTCGCATACATATTAAAAGGCTCGGCTTTTTGCTCCACTATCATATAATCTAAGGCAGGGTAAAAATGCTCTGCTGTTTTGCTAACCTTTACATCTGGAGATTTGTATTCAAAACTCTCTGTAATACAAAACATAGAATCAGGATGAAAAACAAACTTCTTGGACTCAGAAACAGAGGTTCCATAAACAAATCTGCCTGTTCCCAACAAACCATTTGCACTTAAATCCAAAGAATTATAATAAGTAGCCTTGTTGTTATAGGCTCCTAAGCCCTGAGAAGTCAAGTCTTTTTTGAAACCAAGTGCATAATCTCTCATAACCCTCAAAGGCTCTTTTATGGTAGGAAATATTCCCGCTGAATGCAATTCTCCCTGCAAAACAATATCCTCAGAGGCAAAGGAAAACATATTTCTAATAACAAAAGGTTGAAGTTCATAATAAAAAGTCTCCCTATTATAAACTCCGTTTTGTATGTGAGGATAATCATAGTATACGTATGATTTTTCCAAAGAAGTCAGCATAGGAAAGCCGTCTATTTTCTTTATAGAACTCTTGTTGTTAGAAGAATCTATAACCAATTCACAAGTAAGTTTTTGTATGGGAGTTTGTATCATTATATAGGTATTGGAATCAGTAAAAGAAGGAACATAAAATTTCATAGAATCCATTTGAGGCAAATTGATTTTAAAATCGTTGTAAGAGAATTTGCACTCAGTCCCCGACATTCTAAACCTACCTGCTGCTATTAGTCCATCAAAAGAAAAGTCTCTATTTTTTTGCATAACCATTTTGCCTTCCTTTGGAGTTATGGCAACGTTGTGGGTGTCACTTACAAGAAAGGTCTCAACTCCATTCATACGCAAATCCATATCAAAGATATTCAACACTGCATTAGCCTCTCCTTGTGAAGTAGAGGAGACAAAACGCAAAGCATCATAGTCTTCTCTTTTTTGATAAGCCTTTATATAAGAATATAATTTGTCTTTTACTATTGCGGTTTCTCTATAAGACTCATAACTCATAAAACCATTAAGCGAAAGGTTCATTAAAAGAAGTTTGCACTGTGTTTCATCCAAGCCAGAGTATTTGGAAAATTGTTTTACGGTAAAAAATTTTTTGCCCGTTTTGTGAGTATATAACATAACTTTTTCCAAAGGAGATATTTCGTCCATTTTCTGCACCTCATACCAACGTTTTGCCGAATAATAGTTGTTACTTTCAAAGGTTGCAAAACTTTTTTTGTTTGGTCCTTTTATTCCCGTAAATTCTAAAGTATGGTCGTCCAAACCTGCATAAACTGCCTCTGTATATATATCCAAACAATGATAAGAATCCACCCATGGCGAAGCCGAAATGCCTACTTTGTTATCTGAGCAAAGTATTTGACGAGTATTTTTATTAAAATTCATTTTTGTGCCAGGATGATAAACAGAGTCTTTTTGCAAATAAAATGTTACCTGACAATTTTCCGTTATTATACCCTCGCGAGAGAAAGGATGTTCTATTGCCTTAGCAACCATAAAAACCTCTCCATCCTTATAGAAAACAAGTTTTGCGGGCTCCTTTACATCACCTGTGCCAAGAAAACGACCTCCTTGCTGAGTAAAACCTCCCACATAATCCACCTGAGGAAAAATATTTTTTATTATTTCTTCTCTTTTATATGAGGTAAATAAAGGATACTTGCCCTTGCCTTTTACCTTATCAGAACACAAGTCTGTAAAATAACCTTCCAAAGTATGAGAGAAATATTCCTTATTGGTAAAACTTACACTATCAGCATTAAAAC
>JAUNWC010000051.1 GCA_030540495.1 Bacteroidota bacterium | reverse complement strand
ACCAATACATAGAATTAGAAGACTCTATATCCAATTATAATTTGGCAAAATATCGCGGAGATGTTATTGAGGGAAAAGACGGAGATAGTAACGTATATGTAATAAAAACTTTTTATCATAAGGTTAAGCGTAACGAAACTTGGAACTACATAGCAAGAAAATACGGAGTATCTGTATCGGAGTTGCGTTCGTGGAACAAAAACATCAAACGCAACAAACTAAAAATAGGAACAATGCTTACTGTGAAAAACAAAGTTCTTGTGGAAAAAGAAAAAATGATAGACAAAGAGGAAAATGAAAAACAATCAGCCTTTGACCAAAACGAGATAGTGGAGGCAAACAATTTGGATAATCAGCCACAGAAACTTGAAAAACAGGAAGATAAAACCTCAAAACAAAAAGACATTAAGACAAGTAAACCACAAAATACCACAAAAATACATGTTGTTAAATCAGGAGAAACGCTCTCTGCAATAGCAAAAAAATATGGTACAACGGAGCAAAAACTAAGGACACTTAATGGATTTAATAACAAAACAGCAAATAAAATAATGGTTGGTCAAAAGATAAAAATCAAATAAGTACTCGTTTTTATATGAAGATAAAAAATATAGTGATAACACTTTTTGTTATATTGTTGGTTGTGTTTGTTTTTTCATATTTTTTTCCAAAGGAAGGTGTTACAATAGGAGGTTTGCATGTGGATATACCAACATTTGAGGATGTTTTTTTAGGAAAAAAAGTAGAGTACGCCAATATAGATAAATTGATAAACGATATAGATTCTACCAAAAATACAAAGCCAAAGATTAAAACAAAAAGAGAACGAAGGGAGGATTTTGTTTATATAGAATACCCTGATAGTAATGAAACTTTGTTGTATAATTTTTTTGCGAGCCTAAGCAAGAGTAAGGAGCAAAGCGTAAGAGTTTTGCATTATGGAGACTCTCAGATAGAAGGAGATAGGATAACCTCTTATATAAGAGCAAGATTGCAAGAAAAGTTTTTTGGTAATGGTCAGGGCGAAATACCAATATATTCTCAATCAAATATTGGCAATGTTGCTTATGAGTATTCTAATGGTTGGAAACATCATCAAATTATTAGCCCAAGTAAAGGTTTTCATTCTTATGGACTTACTATGGAGTGCTCTGAAACAAAGCCCTCACTTTTTACTCCTGTTTGGGTGTTGTTTAAGTTTTATAAGCCAATAAATACTCCTTTAACTCTGTATTGCACGGCTTTAGGAGAAAAAGCCAAAGTTAAAATTCTTGCCAACGGCAACTTATTAGAAGAACGAATAATAGAAAAAACTCCTGTAAATAAAATACATATAGAGAAAATAGAGAAATTAAAAACACTGAAGATAGAAACCAACGATAACATACTTCTTTATGGTTTGGATATATCTGAGGATAAAGGCGTTTATGTTGATAATGTTTCTCTTAGGGGTTCTTCTGGTTTGGGATTTTCTCGTGGCTCTGAGCAATTGCTTTCGCTTTTGGCAAGCGAGAAATATATGAATGTTAAATTGATTATTATGCAGTTTGGTACCAATGTTATTCCAAAAGGGAATGAAACAATTGTTACAGACTATGATTATTTCAGAAAATCGTATTCAAGAGAATTAGCCTTTTTGCGTAAAGCCATGCCCAATGTTGCAATAATAGTTATAGGTCCTTCTGATAGGTCTATAAAAAAAGGTTCTCATTACATTACTCACCCTAATATTCCCAAACTTATAGAAACTCAAAGACAAGTGGCAAAGGAAAATGGTTGTATGTTTTGGGATTTGTTTTCGGCTATGGGAGGAGAAAATTCTATGCCTGCCTGGGTACTTAGAGATAAACCTTTGGCAAATACAGATTTTATTCATTTTAACCATAGAGGTGCAGAATATGTTGGAGAATTGTTTTATAAAGCCTTGCAAGAAGAATATTTGGAATACAAAAGAAAATAAATTCTATATGTTAAGTAACCATATCTAATTTTTTATAATATATGCTAACTTATTGTAAACTATAAAAATAATATCCTCTTGTACCTCCGGAGAGAATCGAACTCTCATCGTCAGAACCGGAATCTGAAATTTTATCCATTAAACTACGGAAGCAAAATTGTTGTAAATACAATATTTTTGCAAAGGTAGGAAAAATATTGTGAAGAAGAATAACTTTTGGATAAAATCTTTTGAGAAGAAAGATAAATTGAGTAAAGTATTGTTTTTTCACTATTTTTAACTAATTTTGCATTTGACGTAGTGCTAATAATATCATTACAAATAAAAAGAATAATATAAAATATGAGTACAAAGGTAACAAAAGAACTTGTAAATCCAAAAAGCATAGTTGTTGTTGGAGCAAGCGATGATACAACAAAACCGGGTGGTGCCTTGGTTAGGAACATAAAGGAAGGAAACTTTAAAGGACAACTTTATACGGTTAATCCTAAGGCAGAGGAGATTCAAGGCATAAAATGTTATAAACAAGTAGAGGATTTGCCTCAGGTGGATTTGGCTGTGCTTGCCATAGCGGCAAAGTTTGCTGAACATACTGTTGAGGTTTTGGCAAGAGAGAAAGGAACAAAAGCCTTTATTATTATTTCTGCAGGTTTTGGAGAAGAATCACACGAAGGCAAGGAATTGGAGCAAAGAATAGTAAAAGTTATAGAGGAGAATAACGCTTGTTTGATAGGACCTAACTGCACAGGAGTTTTTACCCCTTATCATCATGCTATATTCTCTCAACCTTTCTCTGAGCCTTCACCTAAGGGAGTAGATTTTATAACAGGCTCGGGAGCAACAGGTTGTTTTATTATGGATATAGGTAAACAACAGGGATTGCATTTCAATCATTGTTGGGCTGTAGGTAATTCTGCACAACTTGGCATAGAGGATTTGTTGGAATATCACGATGAGGTATTTGACCCAAAAACTTCTTCCAAAGTTATAATGCTTTATATAGAAAACATCAAACAACCACAAAAACTATTAAAACACGCAAAAAGTCTTATAGGTAAAGGTTGTAGAATAGTGGCAGTAAAGGCTGGTAGTAGTGTTGCGGGTTCAAGAGCTGCATCTTCTCATACAGGTGCTTTGGCTACGGACGATGTGGCTGTGGATGCTTTGTTCCGCAAGGCAGGTATAGTACGTTGTTATGGTAGAGAAGAACTTTGCACAGTGGCAGCCATTTTTACATATCCAAGATTTGAAGGAAACAATATAGCAATTATTACTCATGCTGGAGGTCCCGCTGTTATGCTTACGGATGCTTTGAGCAAATGTGGAATGAATATTCCAAAAATAGAAGGAAAGGTTGCTGATGAATTATTGACAAAACTATTTCCAGGCTCCTCTGTGGCTAACCCTATAGATTTTCTTGCAACGGGAACACCTGAGCAATTGGGTACCATAATAGAAACGGTTGATAAGCAAATGCCAGAAATAGATGCTATGTGTGTTATATTTGGTACGCCGGGCTTGGTGCCTAACTATGATGCTTACAATGTTATACACGAAAAAATAAATACTTGCAAAAAACCTATTTTCCCTATTTTGCCTTCAACCCTTGTGGCAGGTGATGAGGTAAAAGATTTTGTTAGCAAAGGACATACTTATTTCCCAGATGAAACAGTGTTTGGTAATGCTGTTGGTAGAATAGTTGTAACTCCTACACCTGCAACAGAAGACGACCTTGTAAAAATAGATGTTGAGAAAATCAGAAAAGTAATAGATACTTGTGAGAACGGCTATATAGATGTAAAGAAAGCAAACGAATTGTTTGACATAGCGGGCATTTCTCACTACAATGATATCTCCTCTGATAATGAGCAGGAGATAGTAGATTTTGCAAACAAAGTTGGTTATCCTGTGGTTATGAAGGTTGTAGGACCTGTACACAAGAGCGATGTTGGAGGTGTTTCTCTGAATGTAAAAGATGAACAGAGCGTAAGAAAAGAATTTCAACGACTTATCAAAATAAAAGATACATACGCCGTACAGTGTTATCATATGTATTTTGGAACAGAAATCTATATAGGTGCTATTCGTACTCCAATGTTTGGACATCAAGTGCTTTGTGGCTTGGGAGGTATATTTATAGAGGTGTTAAAAGATGTGCGTTCCAATCTTGCTCCTATAGGTCTTAAAGAAGCCAAAGAGATGATAAAGAGTCTTAAAGGTTACAAGATTATTCAAGGAGTAAGAGGGCAAGAGGGTGTAAATGAAGACCTATATGCAGACCAAATCGCAAGAGTTTCTGCGTTGGTACAAGCCGCTCCTGAAATAGCCGAAATGGACCTTAATCCATTGCTTGGAACAAAAGATAGCATAGTAGCCGTTGATGCTCGTATAAGAATAGAAAAATAATTTTTGCCTTATGAATAAAATAACATTAAAGAATTTTTTTGCTATGCTTTTGGCTGGCTTGTTAATCATAGCAATGATTATTATACAAGGAGCAACGGCAGAGGAAATTGGTGTAACGTTTTGCTTGGGTTTGATAATAGTTTGTTGCTCAGTAATATTTATCTTGTATAAAACTATTCAAATTTCACAAAAACTGAATGATAGTGTTGAAGAGTTAAACATATTGAAAGACAAACTTAATAAACTTTTGCCAAAACAAGAGGAAATATCGCCAAATCAAAATTCTACTGAGTAATGTTATTGCATTTTTATAAATATGAAGGTGCGGGCAATGATTTTATAATCATAGACAATAGAATAAGTAAATTGGTCTTGGACAAAGAGAGTGTTGTCTCTCTTTGTCTAAGGCATTTTGGTATAGGAGCAGATGGATTAATGCTTTTGGAAAACAACGCAGAGGGAAGAAATAATATAGATTTTGTTATGCGTTTTTTTAATCCTGATGGTAGTGCGGGAATGATGTGTGGCAATGGAGGAAGATGTATAGTAAGATTTGCCAAAGATATGGGAATAATAGAAGGCAATAAGACCATATTTCTTGCTCCCGATGGAGAGCATAGTGCAGAAATTTTGCAAGGAGATAACATTGCTTTAAAAATGAATAATGTTGCTAAGTTTGATTTTTTTTCTGAGGGTATTTGGTGTAATACTGGCGCTTCTCACTTTGTTGTACCCTGCTTGGATGTAAAAAAAGAAGATGTTCTTCAAAGAGGCAGACAACTAAGATATGACCAAAGATTTGAGAAATACAATGGAGCGAATATTAACTTTTATACAGAAATAAACAAAAATCATTTGCTTATAAGAACCTACGAAAGAGGAGTGGAGGGCGAGACTTTGGCTTGTGGTACTGGAATAACAGCCACCGCTCTTTGCTATGCCATAAGGAATAACTTTCCTATGGGCAATCATTCTATAAAAATATCCACTTTACACAATGATTTACAAGTAAGATTTTTTAAAGATGATACTTCTTTTTCGGATATATATCTAATAGGTCCTGCAAAAAAAGTCTTCTATGGGGAGATAGAGATTAGATAATTATACTTTTATATAATAGAGATTGATGGAAAATGGTATAACAAAAGATAATTGGAAACAAACAGATATCAACGTTGATTCTCTTTGGCTAATCAACGAAAGAGATAAAGCAGGCAAACATTCAAATGTTTATCACGGAAATTTTGTTCCTCAAATTCCCTATCAACTTATTTCTCGTTATACAAAAGAAAATGATGTAGTTTTAGAACTTTTTTCTGGCAGTGGGACAACGTTATTTGAATGCGAAAAATTAAATAGACAATACATTGGTTTTGATATTAATCAGCAAATTATAGATTACGTAAATAATAAGATGCAAGATTCTAAAACAAAATATGTAATCAATAATTGTGATGTAACAGATACTGGTTCTTTTAATACTAAAATAATTAATAACTTTAATTTTTTAGGAAGAAACAAAGTGGATTTCATTATAGCGCATCCTCCATACTTAGACATTGTTAAATTCACAGAACAGAAGAATGATTTATCTAATATTTCTGATTTAGACACTTTTCTTAACAAGATAGTTATTTCTTTAAAAAATGCTTTGCAGTATCTTTCTAAAAACAAGTATTTTGCTATTGTTATGGGCGATGTTTATAAAAATAGTGAAGTTATCCCTTTAGGTTCTTATGTAATGTATGCTATTAAAAAGAATTTTAAAGTAAAACTAAAAGGTATCATTGTTAAAAACATTGAAGGTAACAGAGGAAAATTAGGACAACAAAATATTTGGAAATATAGAGCGTTGATGAGTGATTACTTTTTATTTAAGCACGAATATATTTTTGTTTTTAAAAAAGAATTTTGAGAAATGACAAAAACAGAATTATTTTTAGAATTAGCAAAACCTAACGAAAAAGGAGTGACCCGGTGGGTAGATGTTACTGAATTTGTTGGAAAATATAAAGATTTACAATTAGGTAACGGAGGTTCTTGGTGTAGAAAGTCTTCAACACTTGCGAAAAAGTATTTATTGAAAGTTGATAAATCTAAAACAAAAGGAAATTCCATTGACGCAATAAGACTTATAGGCTTTAATATTAATCAAAGTTTTCAACAAGCAATACGCAAAGATATTAAGGAATATTATAAACAGCAAAATTGTGTAATGCTTGGAGTGAATGGCAAAAGCGAAAATACAATTATAGAAATTGACCATAAGGACGGCAGAAAAGATGATTGGAGAGTGTCTAACATACAAACACAACGCTTGGAAGATTTTCAACCTTTGTGTAAAGCCGCTAATGATATAAAACGACAGATTTGCAAAAAGTGTAAGGAGACGAATCAACGCTGGGATGCAAAAAATATAAAAGGCAATCCATATTCTTTTTACAGAGGAGGTTTTAATTATGATGACAAATTAGGTTGTGAAGGTTGTTATCAATATGACCCTGTGAAATATAGAAAAGAAAGTATTAAGAAAGTTACAAAAGAAGCCTCGCAAAAAACTTCGGAATATATCTTAAATCAACTGTATCCTGAGGATAGCGAATAAAATTTAACTGAAAACATGAATTATATTGGTTCTAAATATTCTCTATTGCCATTTATTGACGAATGTATAGTTAAAATTACAGGTAATAAACCCTCTACATTTTGTGATTTATTTGCAGGAACAGGAGTAGTGGGCAAATATTTCAAAAGAAAAGGTTATAGAATTATTGCTAATGATATTCAATATTATAGTTATGTATTAAATCGCCAATATATTACAAATCATAAAATTCTTTTATTTAAAGGTTTAGAGACAGAAATACCAGAACTCAACAATGTTCTTTTTAAGGAAAATAAAATAGAAGTTGTTTGCAATTATTTAAACAGGCTTAATGGTGTAAAAGGATTTGTATATAACAATTTTTGTGCAGGAGAAAAAGAGAAAGAAAATCAAAGACTATATTATACAAATGAAAATGGAGCCAAGTGTGATACAATAAGAATAAAAATTCAACAATGGTATAATGAAAGTAAGATAACAGAAGAAGAATATTTTTTTCTTTTGGCAACTTTAATTGAGAATGTTGATAAGGTTGCCAATACGGCTTCTGTCTATGGTGCTTTTCTAAAAAAGATAAAAGCCTCTGCTCAAAAACCACTTACAATGAAACCAGTGGAAATGATTTATAACAACCAAGAATACGAAGTTTATAACGAAGATGCTAATAAATTAGTAAGAAAAATCAAAACGGACATTCTTTATTTAGACCCGCCGTATAATCAAAGGCAATATTCTGCCAATTATCATGTTTTAGAAACTATTGCAAAGTATGATAATCCTTTACTAAAAGGTAAAACAGGAATGAGAGATTATTCTAATCAAAAATCTGATTATTGCAATAAAAGAAAAGTAAAGGACACTTTTGAAGATTTAATAATGAACGCTGATGCTAAGTATATATTTCTAAGTTATAATAATGAAGGATTATTGACGTTTGATGAGATAAAAGAAATAATGACAGAAAAAGGAGAATATGGATACTTTTCGGTACAATATAATCGTTTTAAAGCAGATAATGAATCAAAGACAAGACATATTAAAGCCAATTTTACTACCGAATATTTACATTATGTTGTTTGTAAATAACAAATGAATTTATGATAATTATGAAAGGAAGAAAGAATATTTTTATTTTAATATTTAGTTTTTGCTACTCTCTAAGTTTTGCTCAGAATTATAATATGCAGGGGTTTGAGTTAATACTTAAGCCTCTTATGGAGGAGATGTTTTCGGCCACAACAGACAATGAACGTTTTTTGGCTAATGAAAAATTTATTTCCAATTTAGAGGATGCTTTGAATTTTGAAAAAAGTTTTTCTTACAACTTTCCTACCTTAAGAAATATAAATATATTGGTTTCTCCTGACAAACAATTCAAAATATTTACTTGGGCAATAATGTCGGAGAGTGGAGAATTTGAGAATTTTGGTTTTGTTCAATCCAAAAACAAAAATGGAGATTATCTTGTTTATAGATTGTTTGACAAAAGCGAAGATGTTTTT
>JAUNWC010000050.1 GCA_030540495.1 Bacteroidota bacterium | reverse complement strand
CTGTTTGCATTTATGCACAAGACTTTACCGTTGCAGGAGGTTCTTTGGGTTATATGCATGCACAGAAGATTTGTAAAATTATGGACCATGCCATGAAGTTGAAAACACCTATAATAGGTATCAACGACTCAGGTGGTGCCAGAATACAAGAAGGTGTTAATGCTTTGGCAGGATACGGAGATATATTCTATAGAAATACTATGGCATCGGGAGTAATTCCTCAAATATCTGTTATACTTGGTCCTTGTGCGGGCGGTGCAGTTTATTCTCCGGCTTTAACAGACTTTGTTTTTGTGGTAGATAAAATTAGTAATATGTTTATCACAGGACCAGATGTAATAAAAACCGTACTTGGAGAAGAAATATCAAAAGAAGACCTTGGAGGAGCAAGAGTACATGCGGAGATTTCGGGTAATGCTCATTTCTTTTCAGAGAGCGAGCAAGAATGTTTTGACCAAATAAAATCTCTATTTACCTATATTCCTTGGAACAACGGCAAGAAAGCCGAGCCTTTTGCTACTCGCAAACCTGATACCAAGAATTTCAAAATGAATTCTATTTTCCCATCAGACCCTGCTCAACCTTATGATGTAAGGCATATTATCAAAGCAATGGTTGATGGCTCAGATTTCTTGGAAGTTCAAGAGTTGTTTGCACCTAATATTGTTATAGGTTTTGCTCGTATGAATGGGGATACTGTAGGCTTTGTTGCCAACCAACCTAATGCTATGGCAGGAGTTTTGGATTGCAATGCCTCGGATAAGGCAGCAAGATTTATTCGTTTTTGCGATGCTTTCAATATTCCTTTGGTTACTTTGGAGGATATGCCGGGTTATTTACCAGGTATTGGTCAGGAGCATGCTGGAGTTATACGACACGGAGCAAAGATCCTTTATGCATATTCGGAGGCTACTGTGCCTAAGATTACGGTTATTCTTCGCAAAGCATATGGAGGCGGTTATATAGCAATGTGTTCTTCTCACCTTAAAGCCGACTTTGTTTTTGCTTGGCCTACCGCAGAAATAGCAGTTATGGGACCAGAGGGAGCAGCAAATATAGTTTTCCGTAAGGAAATAAAAGAGGCTGACGACCCAGTAAAAACACGCAAAGAAAAAATAGACGAATATCGCAAAAAGTTTGCTAACCCATACGTTGCGGCTTCATACGGCTATGTAGATGCTGTTATTCAACCAAATGAAACCCGTCAGTATGTGCTTCATGCTTTGGAGGTTTCAAAAGACAAACAAGTAGAAAATCCTAAAAAGAAACATGGATTACCACCATTCTAAAAAAGGAGAGATATACTTGTTTTTTATTTGGTAGTTATAAACTAAAAGAAAAGGAGAAAGATAATGGCAGAAAACGAAAGAAAACATTATAGACAATTATATATAGAGGTAGAAGCAGGAGCGATTTTTGCTTTTATACCGGGAACTATAGTTGATATTCTTGTAAAAGAAGGCGATAAGGTAAAAAAAGGACAACCTCTTTGTACTTTGCACGCTATGAAAATGGACAATAAAATATGCTCTGATATAGACGGAGTGGTAGCAAAAATCAACATAGAGCCAAATCAAAACGTAACAAAAAATGATGTTTTAATAAAGATAGACAAAGAATAAGATAATCTTATTTCAATAGTCTAATACAAAAAAAGGAGAGGTATATTTACTTCTCCTTTTTTTTGTGGCATTTCAAAATTCGTCTTTGCAAGCAAAGAAACTTAGGCTTGTAAAGACTACCAAATTTTCCCTCCTCTCTTTCTAACTCCTATGTTTTTTGGTTTTTGATAGAATCTACCTGAAGTTTTTTTTGTAATTTCGCAACGTATTTAAGAACTACTTTTTATTATAGGGAATATGACAGAGAGTATAAACAATATTAGCATAGATATAAAAGGACTTACCAAGCAATACGGCGAGCAGAAGGCTTTGGATAATGTAACTCTATCCATACACGAAAGGGAGATTGTTGGTCTCTTAGGACCTAATGGAGCAGGCAAAAGTACTATGATGAAAATTATTACTTGTTTTATTCCTGCAACAAAAGGCGAGGTTAGAGTTTGCAATTATGATGTAAATGAAGAAAGTAGAAAAATACGCTCCCTTATAGGTTATTTACCCGAGCAAAATCCTTTGTATAACGAACTTTATGTGAGAGAAAACTTAGAATTTATTGCCGGCATACATGGAATAAAAGGCAAGGAAAGAAAAAATGTGGTAGAGGAAATAATTGAAAAAGTAGGACTAACAAAGGAAGTGAGAAAAAAAATCGGAGCATTGAGTAAGGGATATAAGCAAAGAGTAGGAATTGCTCAAGCCCTAATACATAATCCCAAAATACTTATTTTGGATGAACCTACCACAGGACTTGACCCTAATCAGTTGGTAGAAATACGTTCCTTGATAAAAGGATTGGGAAAGGATAAAACAGTTATTCTTTCCACTCATATTATGCAAGAAGTGGAGGCTGTATGCTCTCGGGCAGTGATAATCAACAATGGCAAACTTGTAGCAGACGACAGCGTTAGAGCCTTAGCACAGGGAGAAACCTTAGAACAGAAATTTAGAGAGATAACTTCTTCCATATAAATGAGAAAGCACTTAGTTTTTATATTAATTTGCTTATCCACTCTTATTTGTTTTGCTCAGCAAGTAGAGGTCAAACGCTATGATTTCATTGATTTGAGCAAAGATACCATTGCTTATTATGGCAATAGCAAGAATACGTTTAACGCTTTGTTTGACAAGTTTCGTTCAATGATAACATATGGACAAAGGCAAATAAATATTCTTCACCTTGGAGATTCTCATTTGCAAGCCGACCTTATGTCCGGTGAAACAAGAAAGAATTTTCAGTCTTTTTTCCCTGGTTTGGAAGGCTCACGTGGTATGGTTTCCACATATATGAAAAGTCGTCCCGATAGTTACAAAATTACTTATTCTTCCAATTGGTCAAGCCTTAATTTTCTTTCAAACACTAATGCAGAAAACAAGGGACTTTGGGGAGTTGGAGTTTATACCAATACATCAAGAGAAAGTATTTCTATAAATGTAAATAACAAAAACCCAATAAAATACGACTTTAATAGTTTTAGGGTCTATCATAGTGAATTGCCAAAAAATGATAATCTAAAAATAAAAAATACAAACATTGCTTATCAAGAAACTTATAACAAAAAAGAAGGTTATACAGAGTTTCTTCTTTCCGACTATGTTAGTAGCATAGAAATAGAGGTAATCAAAGAAGGTAATGACAATTTCTATATTTATGGTTTTTATTTTCAAAATGGGAATAGCGGAGTGGTGTATAATGTTGCAGGAGTAAATGGTGCAAGGGCTTCGCATTATAACAATGCTGAGTTGTTTCATTCTCAATTAAAATCCTTAGATTTTGACTTTATCATAATATCCTTAGGTACAAACGATACTTACGAGCCCGGAGGAGAAAATACTTTTGAGAAAGAATTGCTAACTCTTGTAAAAAACATACGCAAACAATACCCATATATTCCTATCCTACTAACCACGCCAACAGAAACTTGGTGGCATAGAAGAAGAATAAATCCCCGTATGGCTCAAACCATAAAGATAATTAATTCGGTAGCAGAGCAAGGTAGTTGTGCTGTATTGGACTTGTATAACATTTTTGGAGGCTATAATTCGGCAAAAAAAATGCAAAGCAACAACCTAATGCAAAAAGATTTAATACACCTTACTGCTGAGGGATATGTGCTTGCAGGAGATTTGATATACAACGCTTTGTGGCAAGAAATAGACAAGAATTTGCCTTTGAAATAAGAAGAGTTTCTTGTTTGCTATAACTACCACTTAGATATATCTGCCTTTGCTTCTACCTCTTTTTCTATCTTATCGTCCAACAAAGGGAAGAAATCCATACCTGTTATTCTTTCAATTTCATCCACAGAATTTACATATTGTTGTTTTGTTTTGTTGATAGACACGTTTTTGCAAACAAATCCTATTGCCTCTGGCTCAGGAGTTAGACGCAAAACAACCTTAAAAAACGCCTCAGGCACAACCACTCTGTTCTCTCCTATGGTTATATGCTCTTTGTTGTACAAAATAGGACCACAAACAATGTATATTTCTCCATATTTTTTTGCCCAAAGACGACAAGCCATTTCTATTTCGTTCCAATCTCCACTATTAAGTCGTTTATCCTGAGGACAGATATTTGTAAACAAAAAAGACTCAGACATTGCTTGTTTGTCCCACTTAGCATCTCCGGCTGGAAACATATGACCTCTTGACCAACCGCTTTTGCGATAATCCTCCTTTGTTGCTCTTGGATTAGGAATATCTTTGTCTTCTCTGAAATCATTGGTGCGAGCAATTTCTCCCTCAGAGTGTTCGGCGGTTAGTTTCCATGCAACCCAATTAGGAATAAGATTTTCTTTGTTATAAGAAACAGTGTAAGCCTTTCTATATAGAATTATTTCGGGCGTATTTTCTAATTTCGCTGGTATTTCTATGCTCTGATATGGTTTTTGTTGACTCTCTTGTTTTAGGAGATTTTCAGTTTCTTTTTCTTGTTGGCTCTGGTATTTTATAGCAAACAGAGATAAAGATATAGCAAGGATGCAGACTACTAATATTCTAATTTTCTTCATAACTTATGGCAATATTTGTAGGCAAAGATACAAAAACTTTTTATTCCTCAAATACAACGCTAATCAAACACAAGTCAAATAATACCAATTCTTTGCTTCTTTTTGCTATTGCCTCTAAACATATCTTAATCTAAAACAAAAGACCTTCTATCTAAAAAAAGACATCTCCAATTTTTTTTAGATACTACTTAAAAAAGAACTAAATGTATAAGGAAGGTGTGTGAAAAATAAACTTCTTTTTATAAGAATTCTGTATTGGAAAGGTTTTTTGCTCCGAATTATTGTTAAACAACTCTATTTATCAAAAGGATTGGAATATTTTTTTTATTTTTGCAAAAATAATTTTTTATCCTAATAACGAGTATGGAAATACAGAGTATGGAAAACAAAAAAAATATTAAGGTTATAACTTACGGAACATATGATTTGTTGCATTTTGGACATGTGCGTCTTTTGGAAAGAGCAAAGGCTCTTGGCGACTATCTTATAGTTGGAGTTACTGCGGATGGTTTTGATAAGGCAAGAGGTAAAATCAATGTACAACAATCCTTGATGGAAAGAATAGAATCGGTAAAACAAACGGGCTTGGCAGATGAAATAATAGTGGAGGAATATGAGGGACAAAAAATAGACGATATAAAACGTTTGAATGTTGATATATTTGCAATAGGTAGCGATTGGAAAGGCAAGTTTGATTATTTATCGGAATTTTGTCAAGTTGTCTATTTGGAAAGGACGGCAGGAGTCTCTTCTTCTGAACTTAGGGCAGAAAGAACCGAGTTGGGATTGGGGCTTGTGGGAGAAATACCTATGTTGGATAAATACGAAAAAGAAAGCCACTATGTTAATGGATTAAAAATATCGGGTGCCTTTGGAGAGTATGATGACTTTTATTCTCCTTTACTCAAATCTCTAAGAACCCAAAGTTTTGAGCAACTTGTAGAGGTTTCGGATGCTCTGTATATTGCTTCTCACCCAAAAGAACATTATAATCAAATACTTTATGCCTTAGAAAATAAAAAACACGTCCTTTGCAAATCTCCAATAGCCATAGATTTAAAGGAATGGCAGGAGTTAAAAGATTTGGCAAAAGAGAATTCTTGTGTATTGTTTGATTCCATCAAAACGGGCTATGCTTTAGCTTATTATCGTTTGTTGCTTTTGGTTAAAAGTGGTATTATAGGCGAGGTTATAAGTGTGGATGCAACTTGCACAAGTTTTCAGGATATGCAACAAAGGGAGGGAAAAGATTTTTCAAAGGCATGGAATTCTATCTCGGCTTGGGGACCTACTGCTATGTTGCCTGTCTTTCAAATCTTGGGAACAAAGTACAAGGCAAAAACAATTACCTCTCATTTTGCCGAAAACATCAAAGATTTTGACCTTTTTACCAAAATATCTTACATATTTCCACACTCTGTTGCCTCTATTAAGGTGGGAAAGGGCGTTAAGAGTGAGGGAGAATTGATAATTTCTGGTACAAAAGGTTATATTTATGTTCCTGCTCCTTGGTGGAAAACAGAGTATTTTGAGGTAAGAAAAGAAAACCTTGCAGAGAACAAAAGATATTTCTATCAATTAGATGGCGAGGGAATAAGATATGAATTGATTTCTTTTGTTAAAGCCATAACTCTTAAAGAAAAAAATATTTATATAGACGATGAGGTATCTCGTGCGATTGCCAAAGAAATAGAAGACTTTTATACAAAAAGTAACTTAATAGAAATATAAGAATTGCAAGTTATATAAAGACATAAGCGTAGAAAAATACTTGAAGATAAAAAAACAGAGACACAATGGAATATGACGATAGATATTTTATGCAAGAGGCTTTGAAACAAGCAAGACAAGCATGTGAAGAAAACGAGGTTCCCATAGGTTGCGTTGTGGTTTGTAATAACAAGGTAATTTCTCGCTCTTATAATATGACTGAGCAATTGAAAGATGTTACTGCACATGCTGAAATCTTAGCAATAACCTCAGCAGAGCAAACCTTACAAAGCAAGTATTTAAGAGATTGTACTCTATATGTAACCATAGAGCCTTGCTTGATGTGTGCTGGAGCCATATTTTGGTCGCAAATATCAAAACTTGTTTATGGTGCAAAGGACCCAAAAAGAGGTGCTTCGTTGCTTGCCTCACAACCATACCACAACAAAACTCAGGTTATAGGAGGAGTTTTAGAGGAGGAATGCTCGGCTTTGGTTAAGGATTTTTTTAAAAGCAAAAGATAAACACTTATTGCACGTACTCTATTGCTCCTATTGTTGGATGAGTTGTACTTCTGTAATTGTTATAAATATCGGTTGGTACGCTATAATTCCACATACCATTTGCATTGCCTATAAGAGGTGAGTTTTCCATAGGACTTACATCGTTGTTGTATGCGTCTTTGAACAATGGGTCTATATTGAATAAACAATTTGTTGCAAAATTTGAGGAATTATTGAAAGCACTTGTTTTTATTAAACAATGGTCAAACTTGTAATTTGAAGTGGCACTGCCTTGCAAATCAAATTCAACTTCGTCCTTCATCAAGTTGCCATAAATAACACAGTTATAAAATTCCGCATTGTATAATTCTCTTATTATCTTGCTACCTCCTACTGCCGTATACCAATCGTTGAGAACAAGAACAGAGGCGTTTCTATTTGGATTGCTTGCCCAATAGTTAGCAAAAGTAGAATATATAAACCTATAATTGCCTCCCATAGAGAGAGCAAGAGTGTAGGAACCTGTGTTTTGAATTATCAAATTGGTAGCATCTATTACCGAGCCTCTCGCATAAAGTCCAAAAAACGAACAATTCTCTATCTGAGTGTTGCTTATTTTCAAAGTTGGAGCAGAAAAAGTATTATCCTCTATTTGTTGAGTAATGCAAGTATCCACAGTAAGTCCTACGGTGGCATTGTTTATTTTTGCGTGATTTATAACATTGTTTTTGCTACCTGCAGAAAGTTGAATACCGCTCCACTGCCCTGCTATATTGCTATATCTCTCTCCTTGTCGCAAAGAAGTAAATAGAATAGGGTTATTTACACTTCCTTCAGCGTTCAAACTACTTTGATTCATAACCAAAATACTCGCATTATTAGCCATATAGATTTTGTTTCCCTCCTGCAATTTTAGGGTAAAGCCACCATTGACCACGCAAGTACCTACTATAACGTGAGGTTTGTCGGTTTTCCACATAATAGTTTGCCCGTTTGTCTCTATTCCCGAATCAACTCCCTCCGAATTTTCATTAGCCAACGAGCAATTTATTGTTTGGTATTCTCCAGTGGTTTGATTAAAAAAAGTATGCTCTGTTGGTTTATGATAGTAAGCATCTTGCCCGTATGCCAAAAGTTGAATGGACTGTTGTTTGCCGTTAAAACTAAGAATAATAGAATCTTGTATTAATAGAGGAATATTTTGATTGTTTCTATCCAATTCCACTCTTACAAAAATCATAATACTATCCTTTGCTCCTATATCAATGTTTTTTACCAATATATTTGGGTTGCCATCAACATTCATTCTATAATAAGAGTTCTGTCCTCCTGCTAATGTTATGGTATTTATCTTTACGGCATCATTTTCTTTATTATAAACCACCACTTTCTTTGTAATGGAGCCAATAGTAGTAAATATAGTATCAAAGGTTATGGTATCTTGGGAGAATTTGAGAGTTACACTGCTACTTGTTGTATATTCTTCTTCTTTTATGCAAGAAAGCATCAAAGCATTAACTAACACAACGCAAGTAAGCAAAGATAAGAATTTATATTTTTTCATTTATTCCGTAATTTCTTTTTGAGTATAAACTCAAAAACAACGGTTTTTATGTTTCTTATTGAGAATATTTTTTCTATTTCCAAGCAAAAGAATTAACTATTTGTTGCATATCTTTTTTTAGTTGCTCTATTACCACAGCGTTGGAGTCGTTGTTT
>JAUNWC010000049.1:3725-8731 GCA_030540495.1 Bacteroidota bacterium | reverse complement strand
TACAATAGTTATGCTATCTATAGCAACAATAATTGGTTTTGGCGCTCCGGTGATAGTGTATCATATATTGTTTGACAAGCCTTTGGAAGTAAAGTCTTTGTTTGCTAAGCCAAAAAAAATTTTATGGTTTTTTATAGGAATAGCAATGTGGTTTGCCTCTATACCTTTGGTAGAAATGTTTTCGGACAATAGCATAGACCCTGTTTTATTAGAAATGTTCTCCGATACTACTCCTCTAAAAGTAGTTGGAATTATTATAGGAGTTGCTATTTTGCCCGCCGTATTTGAGGAATGGTTTTTTAGAGGAATATTACAAAAAGAATTAGTGAAAATATTTCACAACAACTATATTTCCATAATAGTAACCGCAGCCATTTTTTCTTTGATTCATTTGGATATGTCTAACTTTTTGGCAAGGTTTGTTCTTGGATTGTTGTTGGGACTTCTTTTCTTTTATTCCAAAAGCCTTTGGGTTAATATCTTTGTACATTTTCTTAATAATTTTATGGCAATACTAAGTATTTTATTGGCAAGCAAAGAAGATTTAGCCTCAAATACAGATTTTTTTGATAGCAGTACATATGCTATAATTTCCGCAATAATTTTTGCTGTATTTATCTTTTTATCAGAAAGATATAGACAAAAAAGCCTAATACAAACAGAAAAGCAAAATTCTTTGTGACAAAGATTTTTGCTTGATTTTATTGGCTAAGAAAGAAATATTTACTAATTTTGCAAACTGAAAAAGAAATGGGATGAGGGTAGAATGGAAAAATTTGCCGTTGTCCTTTATGGTTAAACAAATAAAAAAGAGTATTAGAAATGTATTTAACAAGCGAAAAAAAGCAAGAAATCTTTGCAACTTATGCTAAGGATGCAAAAAACACGGGTAGTGCAGAGGGTCAAATAGCCTTATTTACTTTCCGTATCAAACACCTAACAGAGTATTGCAAAGAACACAAAAATGACAAATTCACAAACAGAGCCTTGGTTCTTTTGGTTGGTAAACGTAGAAAATTACTTGACTATCTAAAAAGAAAAGATATAGAAAGATACCGTGCTATAATAAAGGCTTTAGGTTTGAGAAAATAATGCATATAATAAATAAAAAATAAAAAAATTCTTACAGCAAATATGACTTAAACTACACGTCATATTTGCTTTTTTGATGTTTTATGATTTACTTATTTTTGAAGCCACAGCCTTAAATTTGTTTTTAAGATGTTTTTGGATGTTGTTTTATTTTCTATAAGCAAGGCTTCACTTATAGAAAAAGATGTTTTTTAATTTCATTTTAAGATGATAGGAATAAAAAAGATTTTTAACTTGTTGGACGGAAGACAAATAGAAATAGAAACCGGCAAGTTGGCTAAGCAGGCTGATGGCTCTGCAGTGGTAAGAATGGGTAATACTATGCTTTTAGCAACAGTTTGTGCTAAAAAAGAAGCGGGTGCAGATGTTGATTTTATGCCTCTAAGTGTAGATTATCAAGAAAAATTTGCCGCTATGGGTAAATTTCCCGGAGGTTTTTTCAAAAGAGAGGCTCGTCCTTCTGAATACGAAATTTTGATTGCCCGTTTGGTAGATAGGGCTCTAAGACCTTTGTTCCCTGATAACTATCATGCAGAGGTGCAAGTACAAATAACTCTTATATCAGGCGATGAAAACAATCCACCCGATGCTTTGGCTGCTTTGGCTGGAGCGGCTGCTTTGGCTTGTAGCGATATACCTTTTAATGGTCCGGTTTCTGAGTGTAGAGTGGCTTTGATAGACGGAGAATTTAGAATAAATCCAGATTATATAGAGCAAGAAAGAGCAGAGTTAGACCTTATGGTGGCTGCTACCAAAGACAATATTATGATGGTGGAGGGAGAGATGAAAGAGGTTTCTGAGGAAATTATGCTTGAGGCTCTTAAAACAGCACACGAAACCATAAAAATACATTGTCAAGCCTTAGAAGAACTTACTCAAATGGTAGGCAAGACAGAAAAAAGAGAGTACTGCCACGAGGAAGACGATGAAACAATAAAACAACAAATGCATGAGGCATGCTATCAAAAATGCTATGACCTTGCAAAAGAAGGAATAAAATCCAAACACGAAAGAGGAGAGAAATTTGAAGCAATAAAAGAAGAATTTTTCTCAACTTTATCGGAAGAATATAAAGAAGAACACGCTACAATGCTTAATCGTTACTACCACAACATAGAAAAAGAGGCTATGAGAAATATGGTTCTTAACGAAAGAGTACGATTGGACGGCAGACAACTTGAGGAAATACGTCCTATATGGGCAGAGGTAGATTACTTGCCTTCTGTACATGGCTCAGCCATTTTTACAAGGGGAGAAACTCAATCTCTTTCTACTTGTACGCTTGGCACCAAATTAGACGAGCAAACCATAGATGGAGCAATGATAGAAGGAGTAAATCGTTTTATTCTTCACTATAATTTCCCTGGCTTTGCAACAGGAGAGGTCAAAGGCAACAAATCCACCTCAAGAAGAGAGATAGGACACGGCAATTTGGCTATGAGAGCATTGAAACAAGTACTTCCTACAGAGGAAGAATGTCCTTATACCATACGTTTGGTAAGCGATATTTTGGAGTCCAATGGTTCTTCTTCTATGGCTACTGTATGTGCTGGCTGTTTGGCTTTGATGGATGCTGGTGTACCTATTAGAAAACCCGTTTCTGGTATAGCCATGGGGCTTATAGAAAAAGACGGCAAATGGGCAGTTTTAAGCGATATTCTTGGCGATGAAGACCACTTAGGAGATATGGACTTTAAGGTAACCGGTACCAAAGACGGCATAACGGCTTGCCAAATGGATATAAAATGTGATGGTCTTTCATACGATATACTTGCTCAAGCCTTAGCACAAGCCAAAAGAGGTAGAGAACACATTCTTAATATTATAACAGATACTATAGCCCAACCAAGAGAAGATTACAAACCATTTGTACCTCGCATAGTTGCTATGCAAGTACCTAAGGAATTTATTGGAGCAATAATAGGACCACAAGGTAAAATTATTCAAGAAATGCAAAGAGAAACCAACACAACCATAACAATAGAAGAGGTTGGAGAATTTGGTCACGTGCAAGTGTGCTCAGCAGATAAAGAAGGTTTGGAAAAAGCCCTTGCAAAGATAAGAGCAATTGTGGCTGTGCCTGAGGTGGGAGAAGTCTATGATGCAACCGTTAAAAGCATTATGCCATACGGAGCATTTGTAGAATTTATGCCTGGCAAAGAAGGATTGTTGCATGTAACAGAATTGGATTGGAAACGAATAGAGAACGTTGAGGATGTTCTTAAAGAAGGCGATGAAATAAGGGTTAAACTTATAGGTATAGACAAGCAGACAGGCAAGTTTAAACTATCTCACAAAGTACTTATTCCTAAGCCTGAAGGCTATGTGGAGCCAAAACCTCAAAGACAGCATCCTGCTACTCCAAAGGGCAATGCTCCTCACTTTGACAAAAAACCGAGCAACCACCCTCACAACAATAATATAAGAAGAAATTCTGAAAGATATTAACATATAAAACTTAGCGTAAGCAAAAAAAAACTCTCTCCCTACTTTTTAGTAAGGAGAGATTTTTGTTATATAAAAGTACAAAAATGAAAATTATTTTCTGTGGTCTTGATTAAATTGCTTAACTCTTTGAGCAAAAACAGGCAACATTTCATGTGGAATCAAAGAAACACAAGCCCTCAAACCTTGTTGGTCTGAGCCAGTAACGTCCAAAGAAATAGCACTTATGCCATAATAAACCAACTCGTTAAGTGTTTGCTCGCCTGTCATACCCGGATAATTGAAAGTAAAATAAAAACCATCGGCTATCTCTTGGTCAAGGTCTTTATTATATACTATTTCAAAACCATTCTCAACCAAAGCATTTTTCATAAAATGGGCTTTCTTCTGATAGTCTTTTAAGCCTTCTACAAAATCGTATTCTCCATCATTGCAAGCCTTCATAACCGCAGCCAAACCATACTGAACAGAATGAGAAGTACCCGAAGACAAAGCATATATGGAGCCAAAAACTATTGCCCTTCCAAAAGTATCTTGTGCAAAATATTTTTTCATATAATCTGTGTGCCAATTATATAAATCAGGCGATACAACAATAACTCCTATACGTTCTCCTGCATATGAAAAAGCCTTTGAGCCAGAAATCATAAGTATGTATTTCTTTGCCCAATGAGCAGCCGTTGGTTGATAAGGAGGCACGCCCGGTTTTGCATAATCTTTTCTGAAATCCATACCAAAATAAGCCAAATCCTCCAAAACAATAACATCGTATTTGTTTGCAACCTCGGCTATTGTCTTCAATTCTTCTTCTGTAAAACAGAACCAAGCCGGATTGTTAGGAGAAGAATAAACTATTCCCGCTATATCTCCTTTGGAAAGATAGGACTCAAGTTTTTCTGCCAATTTCTCACCTCTAAAATTATATACATCAAAGGTTTCTATTCCTATACCAAGTATTTTGCATTGTTGTTTCTGAACGGGAAAACCAGGGTCAATAAAAAGAAGTTTGTTTTTCTTTTCGTCCATTCTTGCCACCGTCATAAAAGCCGCAAAAGTACCTTGCATAGAGCCTGTTACTGGTATGCAAGAATCTTCTGGGACTTGAACATTTAGGAAATTTTTTACAAAGCGAGTGGTTTCATATTTCAATTCTGCTGTGCCATAAATATCTGGATATATAGCAGAAACTCCGTCTTTTAAGGCTTGTATCTGAGCCTCCACTCCTACCTTAACAGTAGGAAGACCCGGAACACCCATCTCCATACGCACAAAACGTATGTCCATAGATTTCTCTATATCGTCTATAATTTTCTTTACCTCTCTTATGGATGCCTTGCCAACACTTTTTATCTTATTGTCAGCAATAATTTTATTTACTTTCTCTTTGTTTAATGGTACTGTTGTCATAGTGTATATATTTTTGTATCAAATCTTTTTACCCTTTATTTTGTGTTTGAGGTAGAAGTCTG
>JAUNWC010000049.1:0-3715 GCA_030540495.1 Bacteroidota bacterium | reverse complement strand
CTGATTTATTTGTTCAAATTTTGTTGCTTGAGTAGGATTAACCTCCTTCATTATATTGATTATCTCTGTTTGTTCATTGGAAGGAGCACTCTTATAGATATTTACAATTTCGTCTGTTTTTGCCTCCAAAAACTGACGTACGCATATCAATCCACTCCTTTCCATATTTACACTTCTTAGGTCTTTTATGGCTTGCAAAATATTGTTGCGAGCCGTTACTTGGTCATCTCCGCTTAGCATATCCAAGCCCAAACGATGATACTTATACCAAACAGAGTGCATTAGTCTATAAGTTGAATTGGTATAATTCTCTATCATCCAATACTTATTATTATTTCCACTTTCTGCTCTTTTCCAGCCTTGATTGGCAGAACGCTGAGCCGCAGAAACTATATTTTGACAAGTTTGAAAATATCTTTCTCCTCCATTCATAACAAAACTATCTCCATCCAAAGCCAAAAAATAATTAAGATAAAAAGCCACAGTGGAAAGCAAGTTATTGGTATAGTTATTCTCGTCAAACTCCATATTTTGCCCTTCTATGTATTTGAAAGCAAAATCCTTTTCTTGTGTATTTAGCATTGTTGTAGTATAGGTGGAGCCATAAACAGGTCGTCTGAGTTGAACATACAAATCTCCTTGAAAATCCTCTTGCGTACTCCTTGTCTTAACGTTTATGGTTATACTACCCTCTATTTTTTCTACATCTTCGTAATGAAAATTTGTCCATTGCCTTTGGTTAATAAAATCGTTAAGAGCCGATTGTATTGTGTTGTATATCTCCTTATCCGTCCCTTGTATTTGCGAAGCCGACACCGAAACACTAACCTTAAATTCTTGTCCATACAACACTTGAGCAACAAGAAAACAGAATAAGAACAATATGTATAATCTCTTTTTCACAAGTTATAAAAATGTTAAGGTTTTATCTATAATATCCTTTGCCACCTGAGTTTTGGATTTTAAAGGCAAGGCAACAATATCTTGTTTATCTATCAGGGTTACTTTATTGGTAGTATACTCAAAACCCGCTCCTTTATCATTAAGAGAATTTAGGACAATGAAATCCAAATTCTTGGTCAAAAGTTTTTTCTTTGCATTTTCTATTTCGTTATCTGTTTCCAAAGCAAACCCCACCAATATTCTATTTCCTTTGTTCTTAGCCAGCGTTTTCAATATATCCTTTGTTGGCTCTAATTCTATGGTCACACTCTCTTGTTTTTTCTTCATTTTGCCATTATAAGGCGTTTTTGGAGTGTAGTCTGCCACAGCGGCGGAACAAATTGCCACATCGCTATTCTCAAAATACTTCAAAGCCATTTCATACATTTCCTTTGCAGAGGTAACTTTTATGAGATGGAGATTCCTATTAGGCAGTATATCTATACTAACCGGACCACTAACAAGATTAACCACTCCTCCTCTGTCTATTATCTCTTGAGCCAAAGCATAACCCATTCTGCCCGAAGAATTATTGGAAATAAACCTAACGCTATCTATTTGCTCCACAGTAGGTCCTGCTGTAATCAAAAAAGTTTTACCCTCCAAATCTTGCTTAGTGCTGAAAAAAACTTCCAACCTATCAAAAATTTCCTCAGCCTCTGCCATTCTACCCTGCCCTACTGTACCACAAGCCAACTCTCCATTGTTTGGCTCTATGATTTGTATGCCTCTTTTTTTTAGTGTTTGCAAATTTTCCTGTACTCCTTTGTTGTTATACATATTGGTATTCATAGCCGGAGCAAAAAATATTTGCTTATTGCAAGCAAGCAGACAAGTTGATAACATATCATCCGCTATAGCATTAGCATATTTGCCAATAATATTGGCAGTTGCAGGAGCCACCACAAAAACATCTGCCCATTCGCTAAGGGCAATATGCTCAGTGGAAACATCTCCAACAAAAGAAAACATATCACTGCAAACCCTGTTGTTAGAAAGAGTTCGCAATGTTAGTTCATTAACAAAATTGAGAGCATTTTTAGTGGTTATAACCTTTACATTATAACCATTTTTGACAAACAAACGTATTAGTGTGTATGTCTTATAAGCGGCTATACCTCCGCTAATACCCAACAATACATTTTTGCTTGCCATTGTGCTATGTTTTTATTTGTTTATTCCTCTGTTTCTTTTTTGGTTTCTATCACAGAATCGTATTCTTGCATATTGCTATGGTGAAGAGCATCGTTGCGATAAACCAACTCATCGTCCAAATATTCTCTGATGGCTATAAGATAAGGTTTAGGCAAACGCTCATAGAAACGAGACACCTCTATTTGTTCTTTATTTTCAAAGGTATCGTCCAAAGAATTATCCTTTATAGCAAAATCTTCTATCTTCTTATATAATTCTTGTTTTAATTCTCCTGCTATTTGGTCAGAACGTTTGGATAACATTGCAACCGTTTCATAAACATTGGTAGTAAGTTTATCAAAATCATTGATTCTGCGGGTTTTAATAGTAGTATCCGCTGTTGTTTTCTTATAATCCATTACTTATATTTTTATTTTAAATTTTCTACTTGTTTCTTAGCGTAAGCATATTTTTCTTTCAAATCGCTAACCTTATTTTTGTCCGTAAAATTCTCAAACAAAGTCGCATACCTCTCATAATCCAATATCATAGACTCCCACCTTTCCTTTTGTTTCTCCACTACGCTTGCCTTTGCATAATAGTAACCAGACAAAACTATGTAATACATAGCATCCTGTCTGTATTGGGTTTGGTCGGAATATTTGGTCAGAAAATTGGTAAGAGCCACGTGTGCCGCTTGATATTGCTCTACCTTATAATAGTTGTATGCTGTGGTATAATCTTTTTTTATCAATTTCAATCTTAATTCATCAAAATACTTGTTAGCATCATTTACCCTTGGCGACTCGGGATATTTGTCAAGGTAGTCTTGAAAAGCCTTCATAGACTCTATTGTTAGAGTTTGGTCTAAGTAAAAATCAGGCGATTCCATATATTTGCAATAAGCAGAAAGATACAAGGCCTCCTCTGTATGTTCGGAGTAAGGAAACCAGCGAACAAAATTCTCAAACTGATAGCCTGCAGAATAGTAATCTTTGCTACCCATAAGACTTTTACCATAATATAAATTTACTTCTTCCGCTTGAGCCTTACCTCTAAAATAAAATATAAGATTCTCAAATAGTTGAGTTGCATGATAATAATTCTCTTGCTCATACGCCTTTATTGCCGCTTGATATTTTGCCTCGTTATCATTGCTCTTCAACAACTTCTTATGATTTGAAGCACAAGAAGAAAACAACAAAATACCTATCATTGCAAACAATATCCCTACGCTACTATGTGATGTAGAAAAATACTTCATTAGTTTCTGTTTATAAACATAAAATCAAAACTAATAACGTAACTTTGCTATTATTATTTTATTTATTGTAAAAATTTATTTATTTTTTTTGTTTAACTATATTGCACCCCGAGGCTGTTCTATAGGTTACGGCCACAGGCTGTTTTATAGGTTAAGATAGGTTATTTTAGGTTAAGATAGGTTGGAGCCTACGGCTCCTATAAGACTTTATAAGCGTATAACAAAATGTAACGGCTTTGCCCTCCTATCTTAACTTATAGGAGCCTACGGCTCCAACCTATGCTAACCTATCAACCGGCTTTGCCCAATAAAACAGCCTGAGGCTGAAAATTTTTTAATTGCCAATTAAATCTCAAATTTGACAAACTTTGCTTG
>JAUNWC010000048.1 GCA_030540495.1 Bacteroidota bacterium | reverse complement strand
GTCGCTTGAGGAGGCTATCAAATAGAATATCAAAGTCTTCAAAGCATTCTTAGATATAATTGTTTGCAAGAAATCAAAGCAGTTATAAGGGTCCTTTTTTCCAAGAAAAATAACTTTTAATCTATCCTTACAAGCAGAGAAATCTCTGTTAATCAAATCTCTAATAAAACCACCCATACCTCTATACATACCCTTGCCCTTGTAACAATAAGCCATATCAACATCTATAGTGTTGAGAAAGGAAAATATTCGTTGGGAGAATTTTTCGTTGGGATATTTTTCTAAAATCTTGTTTTTTAATATGTTTATCCAAATATCCACCACTGGCTTTTCCAAAAAATTATGCTCCACTGCCACTGAGTCCTCTGGAGAAAATCTGCCGTGTTTATCAGCCACAAAAGGCATATATTCCTCGTAACGAGAAATCATATAAAACACAGCGGCAAAAACATCAAATTCCAAAAAATCATCTTGATTATAAGACCTAAAAAGAAAAGGAAATCCTTCTTTCTCAAAAAAATTTAAATCTATGTTGTTTATATCTGTTTCAAACAAAAGATTGGTCTGAGTTAGGTGTAGTTCTTCATAGACAGGCTCTTGGCTATAAGAAAGTTTTGCTCCTTTTTCTGCTATAAAAGTTTCTTTGCTAAGAGTTACCATATAGTCTATTTTCAAAACATCTTTGAAAATAAAGTTAAGAGTATAACCCAACCTATTGGTATGTTTATCAGTATAAATAACAAGCATTTTCTTATCTAAGTTCAAAATTATCGCCCAAATACTTGCGTCTAACCTCAGCATCATCAGCCAACTCTTGAGGAGTACCTGCCTTGAATACAACTCCTTCTATCAGCAAATAAGCCCTGTCTGTTATACTCAAAGTCTCATGTACATTGTGGTCGGTAATAAGCACGCCTATATTCTTGTTTTTCAATGTTGCTACTATAGATTGAATATCCTGAACGGCAATGGGGTCTACTCCAGCAAAAGGCTCATCCAAAAGTATAAACTTAGGGTCAGAAGCCAAAGCCCTTGCTATTTCCGTCCTTCTTCTTTCTCCACCCGATAGTTGATTTCCTTTGTTTTTTCTTATCTTTTGTAAAGAAAATTCATTAAGTAAGGTTTCCAATTTTTCCACTCTTTGCGTAGGAGAGTAAGGTTGAAATTCCAAAATGGACATTATATTGTCCTCCACGCTCAAATTTCTAAACACCGAAGCCTCCTGGGGTAGATAACCTATACCATTTTGAGCCCTTTTATACATAGGCATATCTGTTAGGTCCATTTGGTCTAAAAACACTTTGCCCGAAAAAGGTTGTATCATACCAACTATCATATAAAAGGTTGTAGTCTTACCCGCACCATTAGGACCCAATAAACCAACAATCTCTCCCTGATTAACCTCTATGGATACATTATTTACAACAACTCTTTTTCTATATTTCTTTACTACAGATTGGGTATAAAGTTTCATACCTTAAAAAGATTTTTTGCAAAAATACAACAAAATTCCCAAGTAGCAAATATTCTATACTTTCACCTCAGGTTTTTGATAAATTAGCCTTAGTCCATAACAAGTTAGCACAAGTTTATACAAGTACTTTCAAACTCCTTATATAAACCTATGCTAACTTATAGTAATCTACTCTAAATTATTTTTTTTCGTATTTTGTTTTTAATTTATTTACTATCGCTATCAAATATCCCAAGGCAATAAACGCTCCCGGAGGAAGAATAAACAAAAGTATTCCATCGCTATCACCTATAAATTTTATTCCAAATATGGAACCTGCACCCAAAACCTCTCTAACTATACCCAAAACAGTAAGAGCAAGAGTAAATCCTAAACCTATTCCTACACCGTCAAGCAAAGAGTCAAAAGTATTGTTTTTGTTAGCAAAACTCTCGGCTCTTCCCAAAATAACACAATTGACCACTATCAATGGAATGAATATTCCAAGGCTTTTGTTCAAGGCAGGAACATATGCTTGCAAAAGAAGTTGAAGTATGGTGACAAATGTTGCTATAACAACTATAAAAGCAGGAATTCTCACCTTATCTGGCACAAGATTTTTTATAAGAGATATTACCACATTGGAACACATCAATACAAACATTGTACAAACTCCCATACCCAAACCATTTATAGCAGAGGTAGTTGTTGCAAGAGTGGAACACATTCCAAGCAACAAACAAAAAACAGGGTTCTCTTTTATAATTCCGTTTAGTACTATTTTAAAACCTTTCATAGTTGTATCTCCTATTTATTTTGATATTTCATAAATGATTCGTAAGCCTTCTGTACAGCAGTAAGAAATGCTCTTGAGGTAATGGTAGAGGCTGTAATAGCGTCTATATCGCCACCATCTTTGGTAGTGGCAAATTTGGTTGTTGCTGGGTTTTTACCTCTAATATCTCCTTTGTCTCTAAACCATTCTTCTGCTTTCATACCCAAGCCCGGAGTTTCTGCTGTCTCCAATATGGAGTAGTCGGATATTGTTCCATCTTGAGTAAGACCTACCATTATTTTTATTTTCCCACCATAAGCGTTATTGTCATATGTTTCCACAGCGGCTCCAACCAACTCTCCGTCCAATGTTGCAGGATAAATAACAAAATCGTCTTTGTATCCCTCCAAACTTACTCGTTCTGCCTTTCCAAGTTTTGCCTCTTTGTTTGGCAATACGTTTTTTATAGCGGTTTCTTTATCTTTTTGCGTTGCAGTATCTATTGTTGTCTTTGTCAAAGCATATGTTCCACAAAGCAATGCAGAGGCAAGCAATGTGACCAAAGCCAAACAAACAACCATATTTCTCATTGAAGATTCTAACTTTGCCATAATCTTTTCCTCTATTTTTTATATCCGAACTTATCTGTCTTTACAAATTTATTTATCAAAGGAGTAACGCCGTTCATAATAAGAATAGCAAAAGAAACTCCCTCTGGCATAGGACCAAAACAACGAAAAACTATGGTAAGAATACCACAACCACAACCAAAGATTATTTGTCCTTTGTGTGTAATAGGAGAGGTAACCATATCCGTTGCCATAAACACGGCTCCCAACATCATACCTCCTGCCAACAAATGATAGATAGGAGAAACATATTCTGTAGGGTTAATCAAATGAAGAATCAAAGCAAACACAAAGGCTGAGCCTAAAAACGAAACAGGTATATGCCAAGAAATAATTTTCCTACAAAGCATATAAATGCCTCCTATAATTATTGCTATTGCCGATATTTCTCCAAAAGAACCTCCAACATTTCCCACAAACATATCCATAACAGAAGGCAAATCTCCTCCTTGTTTTATAATGCTAAGGGTAGTAGGTCCTGTAAGAGCATCCACCACACTTGAGCCTCCAAACAAAGGCGTTGGTTTTGGCCATGCACTCATTGCCATATCAGTAGGGAAAGAAAGGAAGAGGAATACCCTACCCACAAGAGCAGGATTAAAAGGATTTTTGCCCAAACCTCCAAAGGTCATTTTGCCCACTCCTATTGACACAAGGGCTCCAAGTATTATCAACCACAAAGGCAAAGAGGATGGCACATTAAAGGCAAGCAACATTCCTGTAATAACTGCCGAACCATCTGTTAGTGTGGAAAGGTCGCCTTTTAGTAAATACTTTTGTATTATCCATTCAAAGAAAAGACAAGAAGCCACACTTACCAATGTAAGCACCAAAGCATTGATACCAAAGAAATAAATACTAACAAGCAAAGCCGGTATCATTGCTAAAACAACACCCCACATTATTTTTTTTGTGGTCATAACACTATGAACGTGAGGGGAACCTGAAATATTAAACACTGACATATTTTCGTATTTTTATATTCTAAATCATTTTACTAACCAATCATTTACTTTTGCGCTCTGGCTCTACGCAATGCTCCTACTCTAAATTTACCTACCCTAATCAAGTCTAACAAAGGACGATTGGCAGGACAAGTAAATAAACAACAACCACACTCTATGCAGTCCATAACGCATTCTTTTTCGGCTTCTTCCCATTTGTCTTGTGAGCAAAGTATGGAAAGCAAAACCGGTTCCAATCCCATAGGACAAGCCTCCACACATTTGCCACAACGAATACAAGGAGAAGGCTCCGAGCGTTTGCTCTCTTTGTTATTCATAACAAGTATACTGGAAGTAGTCTTAACCGTAGGAGCAGAAGTGTCCATAATAGCCTTTCCCATCATAGGACCTCCACTAATTAGTTTACCCGTATCCTCTGGCAAACCTCCACAATAGTCTATTATTTCTTGCAAAGGTGTTCCTACTCTAACCAAAAGATTTTTTTGATTTTCTGTCTTAATGCTCTTACCCGTAAAAGTAAGGACATTGTCTATCAAAGGTCTATTCTTTTGAACTGCATAATAAATAGCCAAAGCCGTTCCCACGTTATCTACCACACAACCAACCTCTATTGGCAATTTTCCGCTTGGCACTTCTCTTCCCGTCAGAGCGTTTATCAATTGTTTTTCCGCTCCTTGAGGATATTTCATTTTTAGAGGAACAACCGAAGTACCTTTGTATTTTTTTGACATCTGGGTCATCATACTTATGGCCTCAGGCTTGTTGTTCTCTATTCCTATCATAGCGGTATTAATACCCAAAGCCTTTTTCATAATTTCTATTCCTATGAAAATCTCTTCAGTATTTTCCACCATTATTCTATTATCAGAGGTTAGATAAGGCTCACATTCCACTCCGTTGATAATAAGAAATTCGGCTTTCTTTCCCTCTGGTATCATATATTTTACATTAGTAGGAAAGGCCGCTCCACCAAGTCCAACCACACCACAATCCTTCATTCTCTGAACTATATCCTTAGCCTCAAGGGTTATCTCTCTTTTTATTTCTGTGGAGGTGTCTATTCCTTCCTCCCATTCATCTCCTTGTACATCTATGTATATGGCAGGCTTCTTAAATCCATTGAAATCCGTTGCCATATCCACCTTTGTTACCGTACCCGAATAAGGCGAATGAGTATTGGCGCAAATAAAAGCCGAAGCCTCTGCTATTTTTGTTCCTACTTTTACTTTGTCGCCTTTCTTTACCAAACAAGTAGCAGGAGCGCCAAGATGTTGTGAAACAAAAACCACTGCTTTTTTTGTAAGAGGAAATACTTCTATTTTGCTATTAGAAGCAAGTTTGTTTTCCTGTGGATGTACTCCACCTTTGTTAAATGTTTTCATTGTTCTATGCTCCCTTAGTTTTGAGTGTTAGTATTTTCTTGTGTTTCTGTGGTGTTTTCTTGCTTTGCCTCAGGGCTTACCTCCGATTTGTTTTCCACTGGAGTCTCCACCTTTGGTTTAGGTGCAGGAAAATTAACTGCAAGTATTGCTCCTGTTGGACATTCGGCAACACACTTACGACACAATTTACATTTATTAAAATCTATGTAAGAAAGGTTGTTCTCTATGGTTATTGCTCCAAAAGGACAAACTTTTTCGCACTTGCCACAACCTATACAAGCCACATCGCAATTCTTTTTGGCAGCGGCTCCTTTTTCTTTGTTTATACAAGAAACAAAAACTCTTCTACTTTTTAGTCCTTTCTTTCTGAACTCTATAACACCTCTCGGACAAGCCTTTACGCAGGCTCCACAAGACACGCACTTATCCTCATCTACCTCTGGTAGTCCTGTCTCTTCGTTAATCGCAAGAGCATCAAACTTACAAGCCCTTGCACAGTTGCCAAGTCCCAAGCAACCAAAGGAGCAACCGCCCTCACCGGCAAAGTTTTGATTGGCAACCACACAATCTTTTGCTCCATCGTATTCTACTTTTTTGTGAGTGTTACATTTGCCTCCGTTACATCTAACAACAGCAATCATTGGCTCAGAAGCACTTGCTTGCAAACCCATAATACTTGCTACCTGTGTCATAACAGGTGAGCCACCCACAGGACAATACTTACCCTCTAAGTTGCCCGATTTGACAATAGCCTCAGCCAAAGCCCTACAACCTGCAAAACCACAACCACCACAATTGGCTCCTGGCAGTGCCTCTGCAACTTGGTCTATACGAGGGTCTTCCACAACCTTAAACTTTTGCGCAACAAGATACAACACAAGCGAAAGAATAATGCCTGCTATCGTTAAGGCAATAACACCATAAATAATAATTGTTCCCATAGTTATCCTTATAACTTTAAATCTAAGTTGCAAAGTTAGTACTTTTTTTTGTTGCTATAAGCATAAAAAAACAAAATTTTGTGATTTTATCTCAAATTACTACCTTTGCAAAAAATTTTAAGAGGGCAAGAATGTTGAAAAATATTTTTAATACACTATTTACCAAATTCACCTTTGCGGGTGTCAATTTTGTTATACTTATGATAGTATCTCATGCCTTAGGTTCACAGGGCAAAGGAGAGCAAGCAATAATATCTTTTAATGTATATATTTCCATGCTTATACTTACTCTTATAGGCAATTCCACACTTATATACCTTACTCCAAGGAAAAGTTTTTCCTCTTTGTTTTTTCCTTCTTTGATATGGATAGTTATTTGCAGTCTGATTATTACTTTGTTTGTTGGTTGGGAGCCTAAGATAATAGTTTTGATTGCTTTCTTTGGAGCATTTAGCGAAATAAACTATTATACCCTTATGGGCAAAGAAAGAATAGCCTCTGCCAATAATGTCAAACTTATTATTTGTCTTACTAACTTGCTTATAATGGGAGGGCTTTTTCTTTTGAATAGATTTAATGACGTTATGTTTTATGTCTATTCTGTTTTGATAGCACATTTCTTGGGTTTTTTGTATGGTTTTATTGCTTTGAGAAAAGAATATTTCAAACTCAAAATACCAACTACCAAACAATTAATAAAAAACTTTAAACTATTGTTTTCTCTTGGTTTTGTCAAACAAATAGGCAGTATAGCACAAACGTATAACTATAGACTTGCTTTCTATGTTCTTGCCATGTATCATTCCAAAAGTTTGGTGGGCGTATATTCCAATGCTTGCTCCATAGGAGAGGCAGTTATGCTCTTTGGCACTTCGTTGGCTTTGGTGCAGTATTCCAAACTAAGCAACACCAACAACAAACAAACAAGCATCAACCTAACTCTCAAACTTACTCGTGCCAATGCTATATTTACTTTCGTTGCTTTGTTGGTTTTGTGTTTGTTGCCAAATAGTGTTTGGGTGTTTATGTTTGGCAAAGGATTTGAGGACGTAGGATATATAATAAGACTTCTTTCTGTGGGCATTATGCTTTTGAGTTGCTCTTCTAATTTTACTCAATATTTTGCCTCAAAGGGTAATTTCACCATAGCCATGTTTGCCTCTATAGTAGGTCTTGTGGTTACTTTGGTGCTTTGTTTTGCTCTTATACCAAAATATAATATTGTAGGAGCGGCTTTGGCGGCTTGTGTTTCTTATAGTGTTACGTTTGTTATAGAGTTAATTTATTTTCTATTATGGAAAAGAAAAAATTATTAGCGTTGTTGTTGTGTTTGCCCATTTTGGTTTTAGCACAGAGGAAACCCACCTATCAACCTATGACCACAGAAGAAACCAAAGAAATAGAGCAAACTCTGTATAATAGGAATATTAGCGATTTTATTATAACTCAAGCCATACCCATAGGACCAATAAGCCTAACCAATGTATTAAATACAATAAGCCACAACCCAATAGAAGGCACTCGTATAAGGTTGTCTTTGGAGACCAACAACAAATTTTCCAAACGATTAGGTCTTAGTGGGATGGTAGCATACGGCACAAAGGACAAAGAATGGAAATATTCCATAGGAGCGGCTTATAACTTTGCAAAAAAGGCAAAAGGAGTTTATGCTTTTCCCTCCTCTACCCTTGCCATTCATTATGGTTACAATACTTTTATTCCCTCCTACTCCAACTATGATGTTGCTTATTTTTCTTTGGGTAATTGGGATAGGTTTTATTTTGGAAGGAAAGAAACAAGTATGCTTAGTTTTTTGCAAGATTTCAAAATGGGTATATCCCTACGACCTTTTGTAAGTTATGAAAAAACAGATTCTTATCTCCTTTATGACAAAGGAGAAATCATTCAACTTCTCGCCCCTTTTGAATACTTGGAAAACTATGCAGGAGGCCTTAGCCTTTCTTTTTCTCCCGTAAAAGACAAGGGCTCCAAACTAAATATATTAAATAGCCGTTTTTATTATTTTCCTTCAAACATAAACCTTACCTACTCCTATAACTATCAGAAATACAAAACAGAACAATACTATCATTATGTTTATTTGTCTGCTCAACATAGATTTTATTTTCGTCCTATGGCTTTGGATGTTAGACTTATGGCAGGAAAAATTTTTGGAGAAAGTTACCACTACACTTATTTTTCTCCTAATTATAGGGTAGGCGATATTTCCAATATGTTTGGTTTCAATCTTTATTCCGAAAGAGAGATGAGATTCAAGGAATATGCACAAACCTTTTTGCAATTTAATTTCGGAGGCATTCTTTTGGATAATATTTTTTTTCTCAAACAATTCAAACCCAATGAATTCATTAACCTAAAAACCTTATTTATCCAAGATTACCCGCCATATATGGAGGTGGGAGTAGGAATAGACCATATATTTACCTTATTGGGAATAGAAGTTGTCAAACGTATCAGTTCAGAAAACCCTATGAATATGCCCGAATGGAGCCTTAAAATAAGATGTACCTTATAGGTTGGAGGCAGAGTTGGGATAAGTTAGCATAGGTTGGGATAAGTTGGAGCCTTTGGCTCCTTATAAGTTAGCATAGGTTGTTATAAGTT
>JAUNWC010000047.1 GCA_030540495.1 Bacteroidota bacterium | reverse complement strand
GATGTTAAACGTATGGAATATGATTCTCCTCAAATGCTTAATCGTTCCAAATTGCTTGCCAGCAGATTTGCTCCCGAAACTTGCCAACAAATAGGAGTGGCTACTTCTTATTTTGGTACTCAACCTTTTACAGCAGGTCCTGTCTATTTTGGTGCAATAGTTATTTTCCTTGCTCTCTTGGGCTTTCTTGTCTTGGAAAACAAATATCGTTGGTGGTTATTGGTTGCTACTATACTAAGCATTCTTCTTTCTTGGGGCAGTAACTTTATGGTTTTGAATGAATGGTTGTTCTATCATTTGCCACTTTACAACAAATTCCGCACTCCTTCTATGGCTTTGGTTATAACAAATGTAACCATGTGTATAGTTGCATTTTTGGGACTGAGAGCCTTTTTGGAAACACAGGATGAGAAGAAGAGAAAAATTTCCTTGTATATAAGCGGAGGAATAACTTTGTTGATTACTCTTTTGTGTGCCATAGCACCAAGTATGTTTACAGATTTTTCAAGCATAAAAGATGCCAATATTGCAGGGCAGACCGGTTTGGGCAATGAACTTATAACCGCCATAGAAGAGGATAGAAAATATATGTTTGTTAGTGATGCGTGGAGGAGTTTTATTTTTATTGCAATAGCGTTTTTGTCCTTGCTTTTCTATGTAAGAGGCAGAATAAAAAACCAAACTATTGTTTTCTGTATCATAGGACTTGCGGCGGTAATAGACCTTTGGGTAGTGGATAAAAGATACGTTAACAACGAAACAAACTACCAAAGCAAGTATGAAGCCTTGCCAAATCCTACTCAGGCAGAAACCAATATTTTGGACTTATTATCTAAGGAAAAACCATCGCATTATAGAGTATATAACATGGCAGCCAATACTTTTAACGAAGCAAACACCTCTTACTTTTTCCCTTCCATAGGAGGTTATTCGGCTGCTAAACTTCAAAGGTATCAAGATATTATAGATTTTTATTTTACTAACACAGCCTACAAACAAAAAGACTTGAAAGACAGCCTACTTTTAGAAAAAAATCCTCTTAGACAAGTACTTGCCACAGTGGAGGATATGCAAGGATTTCCTATGCCAAACTTGGGAGTGTTAAATATGTTGGATGCTCGTTTTGTTATAGTAAATCAAAATGCATTTGTGGAAAATACAGAAAGATGTGGTGCCGCTTGGTTTGTAGATAATATCAAATGGGTAAATAATCCTAACGAAGAAATTCTTGCCTTAGATAATTTTGACCCAAAAGAAATAGCGGTAGTAAATAAAGAATTTGCTCAACAAATCAAAGAAATAAAAGCCGACAGCACGGCAAAAATAACTTTCCTTGCCGAAGAAAACGACAACCCAACTCGCCGAGTTTATAAGACCTCAGCAAAGAGCGGACAACTTGCCGTATTTTCTGAGATATATTATAAGGATTCTTGGAAAGCCTACCTTGATGGCAAAGAAGTACCTTATTTGAGAGCAAACTATGTGCTTAGGGCTATGTATGTGCCAGCAGGAGAGCATAGAATAGAATTTGTTTGCAAATCGGATATACTTTCAAGGGCAAAGGTTATCAATTTTATAGGCTCGTTGTTGCTTGTGATAGTGTTATGTGTGGCTTTGTTTGAGCCATATATAAGAAAGAAATTGTCAAAAAACAAGATAGGAAAGGAGTAAGAGGATATGAAAAAAGTTTTAGTTACCGGAGCCTCGGGGTTTATAGGCAGTACGCTTTGCGATATGCTTTTGAGAAAAGAAGGCGTGGAAGTATGGGCGGGGGTACGCAAAAATTCAAGTAGAAAATATCTTCAAAGCCAAGAGTTACATTTTATGGATTTGCAATACTCGGAGCCTGATGTACTCAAAGAACAATTGGAAAAAGAGAGTTTTGATACTATTTTTCACCTTGCAGGTTTGACAAAAGCAAAATCACAAGAGGAATTTGACAAAGTAAATTTTGTTTATACAAAAAATCTTATCTATGCTATAAAAGACTTGGAATGCAAACTTATATATATGTCTTCTTTTGCTGCACATGGACCGGCAGGAGAAAACCCTTTTACCATAGCCAAAGTATCTGATAAGAATACTCCAAACACTATGTATGGGAAAAGCAAACTAAAAGCAGAGGAGTATATAAACGACCATTGCACAAACAAATATATAATACTTCGCCCAACAGGAGTCTATGGAGAAAGAGAAAAGGATTATTTTGTGTATTTCAAAACCATTAAATCACACATAGATGCAACGCTTGGAAAACCAAAACAAAGACTTACTTTTATTTATTCCAAAGACCTTTGCAAAGCCTGCATTCTTGCCGCAGAAAATAGAGATTTGACAAAGAAAACTTATTTTGTTGCTGATGGCAATGTTTATCTTGATAGCGAATTTTCTCAGATAACCAAACAAGTATTCAATACTTGGACTATTTCCATAAGGTTTCCACTGTGGATAGTTAGGGTTATTTCCTCTTTCTTGGATAATCTTGGCAGAGTTATAGGCAAGCAATTTACATTGAACAAAGACAAATATAATCTTTTGGCTGCAAGAAATTGGGAGTGCGATATAGAGAATTTGAAAAAGGATTTGGGATTTGAGGCAGATTATGACCTAAAACGAGGAGTGCAAGAGGCTATTGCTTGGTATAAAAAAGAAAAATGGCTATAAAAAGAGATGGAAAAAGTTCCCGTATTATTTATAATATTCAATCGTTTGGACTTTGTTACCGCTGTTTTTGAGCCTATACGAAAGTATAAGCCAACAACTCTTTTCATTGCTCAAGACGGAGCCAGAGAAGTAAAAAATGAGGCAGAAAAAAACAAGCAGGTAAGACAATGGGTACTAAATAATATAGATTGGGAATGCGAAGTAAAGACAATGTTTCTAAGCAAAAATTTGGGAGCAGGTAGGGCAGTATCTTCTTTTCTCAAATGGTTTTTTGCTGAAGTAGAATACGGAATAGTTTTGGAGCATGATTGTTTGGTAGGAGAGGATTTTTTTGATTTTTGTTCGCAGTTGCTTATAAAATACAAAGACAATGAAAACGTTTTCACCATTTCGGGCTTTAATGTAGTGGGAGAAAGTAAAGAAAGCGAGGAATCTTATTTTTTTACTCATACCCAACAACTATGGGGGTGGGCAGCCTGGCAAAGAACCTTCAAAGACTATGATATATACTTAAAAGACTATACTCTAAAAGAATTTAAAAGAAATATAAAAGATGTTTTGATTTTTAAGAACGAGAAAAGGGCTTTTACAGAAAAGTTTCTCGCTATGAAAAAACAAGCCTATAATACTTGGGATATGCAACTATGGTTTTATACTCTAAGACACAAAGGATTAAACATAGAACCAAAATATAATTTGGTTTCAAATATAGGTTTTACCAAAGAGGCTTTGCACTGCAAAAACCCAAACTCTCCTCTTGCTAATACCAAAACTTATAAAATACTCCCTCTAACCCACCCAAAGGAAATAAAAGTTAATAATTTGGCAGAAGAAAAAATATACAAAAAATTTTGGTACAAGTCTTATTTGCAACTGATTGCAAGATTTTTGGACAGGGTTTTGTTTTTGAAAAAACAATTTTAAGTCATGTCTAAGAGTGTAACAACCAATTATATATTCAACCTTATTAACACTCTTACCCAGGTACTACTCCCTTTGGTTACCTTTCCGTATGCCTCCCGAGTACTGTTGCCTGAGGGAATAGGACATGTAAATTCCTTTATGAGTATTATCAATGTTATTATTCTTTGCACCTCGTTAGGAATACCTCTCTATGCAGTAAAAGAAGTTGCAAGAGTAAGGAATGATGACAAGAAAAGAAATACCACAACTTTGGAAATTCTTTTGTTACACACCATACTAAGCCTTGTTGGATATGTTGTTGTGTTTGGACTTAGTATTTTTGTAGAGCAGATAAACAGAGATTTACCCTTGTTTCTTTTGCTTTCTTTGAGCATTCTTTTTACTACCATAGGTTGCGAATGGTATTATCAAGCGGTGGAGGATTTTAGGTATATAACTCTGAGAGCCATAACAATAAGGCTGCTAAGTATAGGCTTTTTATTCATTTTTGTTAAGACCAAAGAAGATATTATGCCATACGCTATTTTCTCTGTTTTTGGTGTGTTGGGGAGTAATATTTTTAATTTCTTGCGTTTGTTTAGACTTTTAGAAAGAAAATATATAGATGTAAAGAACCTGCACCCTTTTAGGCATTTGAAAGGTGTTAGCAAGATATTTGTATTCAATGTTGTAACAAGTATTTATGCACAACTAAATACTGTTTTTCTAAGTTTTTATCAATCTGATGTTGCCGCTGGTTATTATACTGCCGCTATGAAATTAAATCTTACCTTATTGACCATAAACTTTGCTTTGGCTAATGTAATGTTGCCACGTCTTAGCAATCTAATAGCAACAGGCAATCAAGCAAAATTCAAAGAAATGGCTCAGAAATCTTATGATTTTTCTTTTGCTCTCTGTTTGCCTTTGGCGGTGGGTATAATATTTGTAAGCCCTTCGGCTATGATTTTGCTCTCGGGTTATGATTTTGCCCACTCTATTGGTGTTAGTCAAATAATTTCTTTTACCATATTTTTTATTGCCCTTTCTAATGTTATGGGCATACAAATACTTTTCCCTTTGGGACATATGGAGAAGGTTATAAAATGTGTGACCTTAGGTTGCATTGTGGATATTCTGGCTTGTATTGTTTTGATACCTCGTTTTAGTCAAAACGGAGCCGCTTGGGCTTATTTGTTGGCAGAGTTTTCGGTCACTTTTTCTATGTTTTTTGTTGGCAAAAGAATATTGGGATTAAAGTTCTTTGGTTATTCTCAGTTTGTTTATATCTTGGCAACTATAATAATGTCTATTGTTTTGATTTTTGCTATGAGAGTTCATCTTGGTTTGGTTAGCAAACTAATTTTTATGAGTATTAGCGGAGCAATAGTTTATGCTGTTGTTTTATTTGTATGCAAAGACAATATAACCTCCCGCATCATTGAAATAATAAAAACAAAAATCAAATAACCTTATAGGTTATAAATAGGTTAGCATAGGAGAACAGAGCCGTTACTTCTTGTTTTACCCCCAACCTATAATAAAAAGTCCTCTCTTTGTATAAAGAGAAGACAAAAGGATTTTATAATTAGATTACGTTTTTTACTTAGGCATTTGCGCACCATAACCTTGCATTGCTCCAAAAAGTTTCAAAGCCTCTTGCCAAGGATAACGGTTAGCAAACATACTTCCTTCGCTTGTCATGGTGCCAGTCATATTCATTCCCATGGCTTGACGGAAAGTATTTGCAGAAGAGTTGTAATCAACATTGCTTTCCTCTTTGTAAGACAAATTGATAAAGCCCTCCAAATATGCTTTGTCTATCTTGCCGTTAAAAATTTTAGGGTCAGCAAGAGATTTGTTGCCTTTGGCTGAGATTTGCTCTACATCGCTAAAATCCTCACATTTAACTCTCATCAACATACCTCCACCCGGCAAAGTCAAATCTGTTTGGCGGTTAAGGAAAAATATATTATTATTGACAACATCTTTTCTCAAAGTCTCGCGATTTTTGTCTGAGTCTATGTGAGTGCGGTCTATACCCGAGAATACAGAACAACCAATAATATTGTTTTCCAATGTGTTGCAAGTACCCGGTTGCATTCTAAAACCATATCCCATGCTTGCCAAATCAAGCAAACGAGACCAAGAGAACAATATGGTATTGTTGCGTAAGGTTACGGGAGTCATTACCTTAGGGTCTGCTCCTCTTACGTCTATTGTTGCCATACGTATATTGACAAAAATACAATTCTCCACAGTCAAAGAACCTGTTTTCAAAAGACCAAGTATAGCATAATTTGGAGCGTTAATAAAAGCACAATTGCGAATAATAACATTAACATTATTTACTATACCTTTGTCTCCGTTGAAATAAATCTCAGAAGATTCCTTTGTAAAGGTCTCTGCATATTTAAGGTCAGCACCTCCCAAACCTTTGGTTCCTATCGGGTTCATTTGAGGAGACTCCACACCTTCTGGTCTTCCTTTGCCGGCTTTGTTATAAGAAATAGTGTTACCTCTGTCTATAATCAATCCGTCTATAACCACTTTGTCGTTAGGAGCAACGATACTTGTCAAAGAAATTGTTCCTTTGATGGTATGCGAGCCATTAGACTCTGGAGTTGGCTGTATCATTGTTCTGTACTTCAATATATTTCTTTCAGAGAAATCGGAGTTATAGCCTCCCATAATGGTAACTGGCTTGGTAATATTGATGTTACCGCTGTTAAGCAAACCATAGTAGTTGCCCTCTGCTACCATAATAGTGGCACCTGCGGGAGCATTATCTAAGGCTTTTTGCAAGTTCTTATAAGGCGAGTTTTTAGTACCGTCATTGCCATTGTTACCATTGGCTTTGCTTACATATATGGCTTTACCATCGTGCTTAACCGCCTGAGAAACAGAATTAACAGAAGAAGTCTGAGTACTTTCAGAAGAAGTGTTATTATCCGAAGAGGTTGAGGTGGAGGTAGCCTTCTTGTTGTTGGTTCCCACTGTCTCATCAACATCGCTTTGAATACTATTCTTGGTTTCTTCTACCTCGTTTTGAATAGCATTTTTGGTTTCTTCTACCTTTTGTATATTCTTCTCTGTTTTCTCTACGGTTTCAACTGTCTTTTGTGCTGCTTTCTTTAGTTTTTTCAAAACTTGTGCTTGCCCTGCAGACGCAAATATCAATAATGCAAGACACATAAAAATCGCTTTCTTTCCCATAATGGTTTCTTTTTTATTAATTATTAATTTTTAATTTTTAATTAATTTACTTGTCATACCTTTTACTTGTATATAATAAACTCCGCTTTCCAAGTCTCTTATATCAAGTTTCTCGTTTATCGTTTCTTGTTTTACAAGTTTGCCACTAAGGTCAAATACTCTTACTTCTTCTCCTCTTATACCCTTAAGAGTTATCTCTTCTTTGGCAGGATTAGGATAAAGTATTATTCCCTCTGTTTCTACATCCGACAATGCAGAAGGCTCTGGTTCTGGTTCTGGCTCTGGTTCCTCTTCACTTCCACAAACATAGGTGCCTGTGGTAGCAGGAAATTCAAAAAAGCCCTCTTCTCCTTCTTCATAATAACCTACTGTCCAATTCTTATCGGTTGCATTAGTCTTATTGGTTGCCAAAACTGTTTCATCTATATCAGAACTTGCTACAAGAAGAATACCTGGTGTTGATTGAGAAGTTCTGTCTGGCAATTGGCAATAAAGTCTATCTATTACTTGTGTAGATAGTGGATTATCAAAACTTGCTATAGCCCATAGATTTGATAGACCACTAATATCTAAACTTGTCAATTGATTGCTATAACAAGCGATTCCTTCCAAATTAGTTAGTCCTGTAAAATCCAAACTTGCTATTTGATTAGTGTAACAATACAATTCCTTCAAATTTGTAAGTCCAGTAAGATTCAAACTTGTCAATTGATTGTCATTGCAATCCAAAATTTCCAAATTTGCAAGTCCGACAACATTTAACCCCGTTAGTTGATTGCCATAACAAGATAATTCTTCCAAACTTGTTAGTCCAGTAGCATCCAAACTTGTTAATTGATTGGCATTACAAATCAAAGATTTCAAATTTATTAGTCCTGTTAGGGTCAAACTTGTTAATAGATTGGTACTACAATGTAATTCTTGCAAACTTGTAAGTCCGCTAACATCTAAACTTGTTATTCTATTGCCACCACAACGTAATTCTTCCAAACTTGTAAGTCCTGTGACATCTAAACTTGTTATTCTATTTAAACGGCAATCTAATGATTTCAAAGTTGTATTATTAGAAGCATCCAAGCCTGTAATTTTTGAACTATTACTTTTACAAATAAATTTTTCAACACCTCCATATATTGTCATAGTTGTGGAGGCTGCATTGTAGTATATATCTCCAGTGTAATCAGTACCTGCAATAAGGGTTGTATCCCAAGTGCCACTTACTACTTTTATGCCCGTATTTTCAGAGGAGGATGTCATATTTAATTTGATGGTTTCTCCCTGTGTTACCGTTAGAGTAATATACTTAGTCATATCAACATCTATTTCTGGCTCTGGACAAACATAGGTTCCAGTAGTAGCAGGAAAATCTAAATAGCCACTACTCGCATTATACTGCACTGCCCAATTCTTATCGGTTGCATTAGTCTTGTTGCTTGCCAAAACCGTTGCATCAGAATCAGAATTTGCAATAACAAGAGTACCTGCTGAACGAGATGTTCTATCAGTCAATTGACAATAAATATTGTCTATTGCTTGTATAGATAATTGATTGTTATAGCAGTACAATTCTTTCAAACTTGTATTTCCACTAACATCCAAACTTGTTATTTCTCCTCCATTACAAGCCACATATTCCAAATTTGTATGCCCGCTGAGATTCAAACTTGTTAATTTAGTGTTAGTACAATACAATTTAGTAAAATTAGTAAGCCCATCAAGATTCAATGTCGTTAGACGATTGTTTGAGCAAGATAGAATTGATAAGGCTGTACTGTGAGAACAATCCATTGCTGTTATCTTGGAACCATTGAAACCACATCCAAACCATTGTACATTTCCATATATGGTCATGGTTGTGGAGGCGGTAGGATACTTTTTATAGCCAGTATAAGAAGTACCAACAACAAGGGTTGTATCCCAAGTGCCACTTACTAATTTTATACCAGTATTCGTAGAGGAGGCTGCTATATTTAATTGAATAGAATCTCCCTGCGTTACCGTTAGAGTAATATACTTACTCATATCAACATTTTCTGTTTGTGCAA
>JAUNWC010000046.1 GCA_030540495.1 Bacteroidota bacterium | reverse complement strand
TTTGTTATAAGTTTTTAGGATATTTAACAAAAGTTTTTATGATTAATATACCCGATTTTTCAAATATAAAGGTTAGAGATTATCTACCAAAAAAAAGAAATCTTAGTAATGGAATTCCTACCTATACTTTTTATAGTGATGACAATGAAGCAGTGTATTTGAAATTTGTTTTTTATAATGCAGGAACGCTTTTGCAAGACAAGTTTTTTGTAGCCTCATTGACCAAAACTCAACTCAATAAAAACACAAAAGATTATACCTATAAACAATTGGCAGACGAAATGGACTTTTATGGGCTTAATTTTGTGCCAACAACGGGCAATGAAAGGACAAGTTTGAGTTTTTCTTTTCTTAGTAGGTACAAGGAAAATGTTTTTCCTCTTTTGCAACAAATGATACTTTATCCACGTTTTGAGCAAGATACTTTGGACATACAAATAAGCAATGCTAAGCAAAATTATCAAACTAAGTTGCAACAAACTAATTTTTTGGCTCATAGATATTTTATGCAAGGTGTTTTTGGGAAAAACAACCCATATGGCAAATATGCAGAAGTAGAAGATTATGATAAGGTAAGAAAAGAAGATTTGCAAGAGTTTTGGCAAAAACATTATACCTTAAATCAGTGCTATATAATGTTGGCAGGCAATGTAGAGGAAAGTATTTTTGAGTTATTGGAAAACTATTTTGGCAAGATAGAAACATCTTCTCCTGTGAAAGAATGGGATATTGATTTTAAGCCTGAGAACTCAAAGGGACTAATAAGAAACAATCTTAACTCTGCTATGCAGTCCTCCATTGTTATGGGCAGGCTTTTGCCAAAAATAGACAGCGAGGACTATGTGGCTTTGTTGGTATTGAACTGTGCTTTGGGAGGATATTTTAATTCTCGTTTGATGTCAAACATTAGGGAAGACAAAGGCTATACCTATGGAATAGACTCTGCTCTCCTTCCTTTTAAATACGGCAATATTATGCTTATAGTTAGCGATATAGCAATGGATAAAGAAAAAGAGAGTATAGAGGAAATACGTAAGGAAATGTTTATTTTGCAAAACGAAAACATATCAGAAAAAGAACTCTCTATTGTAAAAAATTATATGACCGGAGATATGTTACGCTCCAATGATGGTGTTGTGGAGATTTGCGAAAACTATGAATACATCTTGCGCAATAAATTAAGAGAGGATTATAATTCTTATCTAATAGAGAGGATAAGAAACATTTCTTCTGAGGAGATAAAAAACGTAGCACAAAAGTATTTGAATCCCGATGATTTTCTTTGCTCAGTGGTAGGTAAATAAGTTATTTATAAAAAAATGTAAGTTATGAAAAAATGTAGTTTAGTATTATTTTTCTTTTTAGTACTATGTTTAGGAATGCAAGCACAGGAGGAAACTTTTAGTGTTTTGGTTCATAATCGCACACATTTACAGACAAGAGAAGAATATTCTCAAAAAGTGCTTTTCCCCGTAAAAGACAAGAAAATAAAAGATATTACTTTGGACTTTTCTTTGAATTGTCCTGAGAAAAAATGCTCGGACTGGGACTATTCCATAAGTATTTTATTACGACCAAACAACAGTAAAGCGACCTATCAACTTGGTAGAATGATAACCCCTTATTCTGGTTGGTACAATCAGGGAGAAAATGCAAGTAAATGGGACTATCATTTGCAATGGAATATCACTGAATATTTGCCTTTGATGAAAGATAGTGTAGAAATAATAGTTTCTTACGAAGGTTATCAGGATGGATTTCTTGCTTCCACCAACTTTATTTTTACACAATATTCTCAGAAAGAAAAGGCTACACAATTTCTTGAAACCAAAAATATTTATTTTGGCTACTATCCTTTTGGCAGAGAAGACTCCTCTATAAACGAATTTCTACCCGAAAAAACAATATCCATTCCCAAGGGTACCAAACAAGTTTTGGCTCGTATGACTGTTTCTGGACATGGAGGCGATAGAATAAATGCTGCTGCTGAGTTTTTGGAAAAATCTTATACTTACGTTGTAAATGGCAAAGAGGTAAGTACTCAAAGCGTATGGAGAGACGATTGTGGTTGCAACCCTATACAGCCGCAAGGAGGCACGTGGATATATAATCGTTCGGGCTGGTGTCCGGGTACTAAGGTTAATGAGTATTACTATGATTTAACTCCTTTTATAAAGGATAACAAATTGAACATTAACCTGTTCTTTGAATATTATAATGGACAAAACTCTGGTGAGGCAGGTTATCAAATAGCCAATGATTTATTCTTTATAGGTGATAAGAATTATAAACACAGAGAAATTTTAGAGGAAAGAGAGTTTAAATTAGAGCCCATTGTTTTGCCTAAAGAGTTTATTTTGGTGTTTAAGACAAACAACGAAGCAAGAAACAAATGGTATATACAAAGGGAGGATACTCTGAAAACAAAACTTTATGAACGAAGTCAATTTGAGACAAATAAGATATATGCCAACAAGATTAGATTAGAAGACAAAGAGAGTTATATTTTAAGAATAATAGACGAGGATTGTGATGGGCTTTCTTGGTGGGCAAATCCCAATCAGGGCGATGGCTATGTGCTTATTTATGACAAAGATTCAACAGAGTTGTTATATGCCTTTGAGCCTGATTTTGGTTGCCAAATATATCAACCTTTTGTTGTTAGAGACGAAAACATAAGGCACAAAGACAACAATCTTGTTGCTCTACAAGACAAAGAGAAAAAAGAATTTCGCATAATATTCTTTTGCAAAGAGGGAGAGAAAGATGCCTTGTCCATAACAATAAAAAATAGAAAAACTGGGGAAGAGGTTTATAATCAAGTCTTTGATAGCAAAAATAAACATGATATAAACATAGATTGCAAAGATTTTGAGAAAGGATATTATCAAGCAAAAATAACTTGCAATGGATGGACAGAATATAAAATGTATAGAAATTTAGATTAAAAAATAATATATAAAACAATAAAAGAAAATATTTAACGTTTGCAAATTAAAAGATGTGAGGGAAACTCATATTATATTTATAACTTAAAATTTAAAATAAAAATGGCAAAAGTACATATCTTTAATGCAGGTCCTTGTATTTTACCAAAGGCTGCAACAGAGGCTACAAGAAAAGCAATAGAAAATTTTGACAACACAGGTGTTGGCTTGTTGGAAATATCTCACCGTACCCCAGGTTGGGAAAGAATAATGAGCGAAACTGTTCAATTGTGGAGAGATTTGCTTCATATACCAGAGAATTACAAAATATTGTTCCTTGGTGGTGGTGCTTCTACTCAGTTCTTCACTGTTCCTGCTAACCTTTTGAATAAAAAGGCTGCTTATTTGCAAACAGGTGTTTGGGCAAAGAAAGCAGCAAAAGAGGCAAAAATATTTGGAGAAACAGAGATAGTTGCTTCTTCTGAGGATAAGAATTATTCTTATATTCCAAAGAATTACACCATTCCTACAGATGCTGATTATTTCCATATTACTACAAACAACACTATTTACGGAACAGAAATAAAAGAAGATATTGATTGCCCTATCAATCTTGTTGCAGATATGTCTTCTGATATTATGTCTCGTCCTGTGGATGTTACAAAATATGCTCTTATCTATGGTGGAGCACAAAAGAACGTAGGTCCTGCCGGAGTTACATTTGTTATTGTTAGAGAGGATGTTCTTGGCAAAATAACAGATAGAAAAAATCTTCCTGTTTTGCCTACTATGGTTGATTATCGTACCCATATAGACAAGGAAAGTATGTTTAACACTCCTCCTGTAAGTGCTATATTTGTTATGCACGAAACTCTTAAATGGTTGAAAGACAATGGAGGTATAGAGTGGATACAAAAACGCAATCAAGAGAAAGCAGATTTGCTTTATAACGAAATAGACCGCAATAAAATGTTTGTTGGCACTGTAGCAAAAGAAGACCGCTCTTTGATGAATGTTTGCTTTGTTATGGCTAAGGGTTATGAAGACAAAGAAAAAGAATTTATGGAATTTGCTAAGGCTAACGGTATGATAGGTATTAAAGGACACAGAAGTGTTGGTGGTTTCCGTGCTTCTTTGTACAATGCTTGCGAGATAGAAGACGTACAGGCTTTGGTTGATTGTATGCAAGAATTTGAAAAGAAAAATGCATAAGTTGTGATTTTTTGATTTCTGTAGCGAGGGAAGAAATATACTCTTCCCTTGCTATTGTTTTATATATAATAGTGGATAAAGATAGGCTTATTAAGAAAATTATTACATATTTTATCAAAAAAACACGAAAGAAAATAAACTTATAATGAAAACTATAAAGGAATTACAAGATATTGCAACTCAAATACGTAGAGATGTTTTGCGTATGATATGTTCTGCTAATTCTGGGCATCCGGGAGGAAGTTTGGACTGTGCTGATTTATTGACAGCACTGTATTTTGAGGTTATGGATGTAGAGCCAAAAAACTTCACCCGCGAAGGAACAGAGGAAGATATGTTTTTTCTTAGCATAGGACATATTGCTCCGGTTTGGTATTCAGCCTTGGCGCGTAGAGGATATTTTCCTATAAAAGAATTGGCTACCCTTAGACAGATGGGGTCTCGTTTGCAAGGACACCCTTCCTATCATTTTAAGTTGGAAGGAGTGAGAGTGGCAAGTGGTTCTTTGGGACAGGGTTTGAGTGTAGGAATAGGAGCCGCTTTGGCAAAGAAAATGGACAACGACAAAAAACTTGTTTTTACTTTGCACGGAGACGGAGAAATAGAAGAAGGACAGATATGGGAGGCGGCCATGTTTGCAGGTGCCAACAAAGTTGATAATCTTATTGCTATTATTGATGTCAATCATGCTCAAATAGATGGAAGAACAGAGGAGGTTTGTGATTCTTCTTCTTTGAAAGAAAAGTTTTTGGCTTTCAAATGGGAGGTAAAAGAGTGTAATGGCAATGATATGCAAGAACTTGTAAGTACACTAAAAGAATGCAAACAAAGTTGTTTTAAAGGAAAACCGGTAATGCTATTAATGAATACCAAAATGGGTTATGGTGTTGATTTTATGTTAGATGACAACGGTTGGCATGGCAAGGCTCCAAGTGAAGAACAAACCAAACAAGCGCTTGCACAATTGCAAGAAACATTGGGAGATTATTGATTATGAGTTTTGAATGTTTGATGTCATACATAAGAAACAAAAAGAATATGTTTGAAAAGAACATATTCGCCTTAGTGCATCATACATTATGTATATGTATTTTACTTCTGTCCTTATCAGTTTTTGCTCAACCAAGAGGGGTAAAAATAACTAAGAATACCAACAACGAAAAGACAAAAATACTTTTCATTGTGGATAGTTCTTACAATATGTATGAGAAATGGCAGAGCGATAGTAAAATAAAAATAACTCAAAATCTTGTTTCCAATATTATAGATACTTTGTCTTTGCAAGAGGGAGTTGAGTGTGCTTTAAGGGTTTTTGGTAGCGAAAAAGATTATTCCCTAACAGATTGTGAGGATACTCGTTTGCTTGTGCCTTTTTATAGACTTAATTCTGATGCATTAAAATCCAAAATAAAAGGCTTGGTACCAAAGGGAACTTCGGCTGTTGGCAGTGCTATGGAAAAAATCAAAGATGACTTCCCTGCAGAAAAAAGCAGTAGAAACATTGTTATTATGATACTAAACAATGTGGAACGTTGCGGAGGAGATTTGGCTTTGATTTCACAACAATTGCAAACACAAGGCGTAATACTCAAACCTTTTATAATAGGTATCAACAGGGGAATGAAGAACTTTTATCAAAATGTGGGTTCTTACTATGAGGCTAATAATGAAGTAGAGTTTTCAAAGATAATGAACGATATAGTAAAACAGGCTCTTTATAATACTTCCGCTCAGGTTAATTTGTTAGACTCCTATATGGAAACCACAGAGACCAATATTCCTATAACATTTTCGGATGCCAAAAGCAAGCAAACAAGGTATAGTTTTGTTCATACTTTCAACCAAAAAGGCATTTCCGATACTATATTCATAGACCCTTTAACAGAGTATGATATTGTTGTGCATACTATTCCTCCAACAAGGCAAGACAATGTTAAGATAGTTGCGGGCAGTCATACCATTGTACCTATAAAGGCTCCTCAGGGTAGTTTGTTGATTAAATTTACTTCGGATAAAAATGATTTAAATATAAAATCCTATCCCGTAATAGTTAGAAAAACAAGAGAAAAACAAACCATAAACCTGCAAAACATTAACCAAAAGGAAAAATATCTTGTAGGTAACTATGATTTGGAAGTATTGTCTTTGCCACGATTGAATATTGATAGTGTAGAAATAGGACAATCCTCTTTAACAACAGTAGAGATACCTCTTGCGGGAGTTTTGTCCTTAGATAAGGTTAAGAGCAATATAACGGGAGCGTTGTTTGTAAAAGAAAAAGAAAACTTGATTTGGGTATGTAATCTTAACAACGAAAAGGTAAAAGAAAATATAGAACTATTGCCTGGTGTTTATGTTGTGGTAGCAAAGCAAACCAATGCCACTAAAACGACGGAGAGTATAACCCAAGAAATTAAAATAGAATCAAATAAAATAACTAATGTAACTTTATTTGCAAAAAAGAAGAAATGAAAGAATACAAAATATTAGCAGAAAAAGATACCCGTTCCGGTTTTGGAGAAGGATTGGTTGTGGCCGGAAAAGAAAATCCTAACGTTGTGGCTTTGTGTGCTGACCTTAGTCCAAGTGTTAGAATGGATTTGTTTCAGAAAGAATTTCCGGAGCGATTTATAGAGGTGGGTATAGCAGAGAGCAATATGATAAGCATAGCCTCTGGTATGGCTCTTAGTGGCAAAGTACCTTTTGTTGGTTCTTTTGCCGCTTTTTCCACTGGCAGAACATACGACCAAATACGTCAGAGTGTTGCTTACTCGGATACTAATGTAAAAATAGCAGGCTCGCATGCCGGTTTAACATTGGGAGAAGACGGAGCAACGCATCAGATTTTGGAAGATATTGGACTTATGAAAATGTTGCCAAATATGGTTGTTATCAATCCTTGCGATTTTACTCAGGCAAAACAAGCAACCATAGCGGCAGCAAAGTTTTCTGGTCCTGTTTATATTCGTTATGGCAGACCAAAAGTACCCGTTTTTCTTACAGAAGATACTCCTTTTGAGATAGGCAAAGCACTTTTGTTAAACGAAGGAAAGGACGTAAGTATATTTGCCACAGGACATTTGGTTTGGCAAGCAATACTTGCCGCCCAGGAATTAGAAAAAGAAGGCATACAAGCCGAAATAATAAACATACACACCATAAAACCTTTGGACAACGAGGCTGTATTAAACTCTGTAAGAAAGACAGGCTGTGTTGTTACTTGTGAAGAACACGAATACAATGGAGGTTTGGGAGATAGTATTGCTCAATTGCTTGCAAGAAACTTGCCTTCACCTATGGAGTACGTTGGAGTGGATGACAAGTTTGGAGAATCGGGCAAACCTATGCAACTAATGGAAAAATATGGTTTGGATGCGAAAAACATTGTTCTTGCTACCAAAAAAGTTATTCAAAGAAAAAATAATAGATAAGCAAACAAATAAGTTATCAAGTTGTTGGAAAAATATTTTTCCAACAACTTGATAACTTTCTAATATTCTTATATAAAACATTATGCCTACGATAGCCTTTCATACCTTAGGATGTAAGTTAAATTTTGCCGAGAGTTCCGACCTTTTGAGACGATTTATAGCCGTGGGGTATAAGGAAGTTTCTTTTAAGGAAAAGGCTGATGTTTATGTTGTAAATACTTGTACGGTAACTGCTGTTGCAGAAAAAAAATGCAGAAACATTGTACGTCAAGCCCATAATCTTAATCCCGATGGTCTTATTGCAGTTATTGGTTGTTTTGCTCAGGTTAATGCAAAGGAAATAGCAAAAATAGAGGGTGTAAATATTATTCTTGGCAACGATAATAAACACACACTTATAGAAAAAGTTTTGCAATGGGAGAAAAATATGGAGTTGCAAAATTTTGTAAAAGATATTTCTCGTTTGCATAGTTTTTACTCCTCTGTTTCTTTTTCTGATAGGACAAGAGGTTTTCTTAAAGTGCAGGATGGTTGCGATTATTTTTGTACTTATTGTGAAATACCTTTTGCTCGTGGTCGCTCAAGGTCTTGCACCATAGAGCAGGCAGTACAGGATGCTAAATTGTTGGCAAAAGAGAATAAAAAAGAAGTGGTAATTACGGGAGTAAATATAGGAGATTTTGGTAAAAGAAACGGAGAAAATTTTTTTGGATTAATAAAAGAATTGGACAAGATTTCGGAAATAAAAAGATATAGAATTTCAAGCATAGAACCTGATTTATTAAGCAAAGAGATTATTGATTTTTGTGCCAATTCTCAATCGTTTATGCCTCATTTTCACATACCTTTGCAAGCAGGTAGCGATAAGGTCTTAAAAATAATGAAGCGTAACTATGATACTGCTCTTTTTAGGGATAGTGTCTTGTATATCAAAGAAAAAATGCCTAATAGTTTTATTGCTTGCGATGTTATGACAGGATTTAATGGAGAGGGAGAAAAGGAATTTAAAGAATGTTTGGACTTTCTTCGTTCTCTACCTATTGCTTTTATTCATGTTTTTCCTTATTCTGAAAGACCGGACGCTTTGGCTAAGAATTTAGCAGAGAAAGTACCAGTAAGAGAAAGAAAAATAAGAAGTGAGTTATTGCAACAACTTTCCGTAGAGAAAAAGCATAATTTCTACTTAGATAATATCAATAAAACAACTTCTGTGCTTTGGGAAGAAAGCCAAAAAGATGGTTATATGTATGGCTTTACGGATAAC
>JAUNWC010000045.1 GCA_030540495.1 Bacteroidota bacterium | reverse complement strand
CTATCTCAACCTATGCTAACCTATAGGAGCCACAGGCTCCAACCTATGCTAACCTATAAAAAACAGCCTGAGCCTTCAACCTATTCCACCACATAATAACTTACCTCAAAATATAATTTTACTAAAAAAAAAACGTTATCAAAGACAAAAATCATAAAAACAATATGACAATAAAAGAAATAGAGAAGGAGATAATAGAGGAGTTTTCCATTTTTGAAGATTGGATGGATAAGTACAACTATTTGATAGAGTTGGGTAGAGAATGCCCAATAATAGAAGAAAAAGAAAAGAATGACAAAAATCTAATAAAAGGTTGTCAATCTAAGGTTTGGGTTTCTGCAAGGCTTGTAAATGGACTTATGGATATAAAAGCGGATAGTGATGCAGTAATAACAAAGGGTATTATTACTTTGTTGCTTAGGGTGTTCAACCATCAAAGTCCTAAGGATGTGGAAGAAGCGGATATAAGTTTTATAGATAAAATAGGACTAACCTCTCACCTCTCACCTACTCGTTCCAACGGTCTTAACGCTATGATAAAGCAAATAAAATTATATGCGATGGCTTTTAACATAAAACAACAAGCATAGTTATGGATGAAAAAGAAATATTAAAAGACAGGATTATTCAGTCTTTGAAAACCATTTACGACCCAGAAATTCCTGTAAATATTTGGGATATGGGACTTATTTATAAGATAGATATAGATGACAATTACTTTGTATTGATAGAAATGACTCTTACTGCTCCCAACTGCCCAGAGGCAGAAACTTTGCCAAAACAAGTAGAAGAGCAAGTAAAACAAGTGGATGGAGTAAATAATTTGCAAGTAAAACTTGTTTTTGAACCAGAGTGGGATATACGAAAACTAAGCGATGAGGCTAAATTGGAATTGGGACTTTTGTAGAAAAAAGACTTGCGAGGAGATATCAGGTTTTAATCCTGATAGAATTATTTGGCAGAGGCTAAGGAAAAATCCTTTGGCTATAGTGTCTTTTGGTTTTATAGTTTTGTTGGTATTGGTTGCTTTGTTGGGCTATTTGATTACTCCCGATAAAACTCCCTATGCAAATGAGCAACATTTGGAAATTGCTGTAAAGAAACCGGGCTTTAAGGTAACAATGCTCAAAATATACGATAGAGAGCCACAGAACCAAAACGTTTTCTATACCATGCTTTTTGGCAAAAAATCCTCCTCTACCAATATTCCCATATACAAATACGAGCAAACTCCACAAGGACTTAGATACGAAACTTTTACGGGCGATAGTCCAAACGAGGGAGAGATAAAAACTTTGGACAAAAACCTTAGGTACGAAATAAGCGAAAAGAAATATCCCTTAGGCACAGATAGATATGGCAGATGCTTGCTATCACAACTTATGATAGGCTCAAGGGTCTCGCTTTCTGTTGGTTTTATTGCGGTTTTCATAGCCATAGTAATAGGTATAACACTTGGAGCCATAGCGGGATATTATGGAGGAAGAGCGGATGCTTTGATTATGTGGATAATTAATGTAGTTTGGTCTATTCCTACAATACTTTTGGTTATTGCCATCACTTTTGCTTTGGGCAAAGGTTTTTGGCAAATATTTGTAGCCGTAGGGCTAACAATGTGGGTAGATATAGCACGTATGGTTAGAGGGCAGGTAAAGAGTTTGAAAGAAAAGGAATTTGTTTTATCTGCAAAGGTACTTGGTTTTTCCAATTTTAGAATCATACTAAAACATATACTTCCCAATGTGGTCAATGCTTTAACGGTGGTAATAACTTCCAACTTTGCAACCGCTATTTTGCAAGAATCGGGCTTAAGTTTCTTGGGGATTGGAGTACAACCGCCAATGCCTTCCTGGGGAAGTATGATAAAGGAGAACTATGGTTACATAATCTTAGATGCCTCCTATATGGCTATAATACCGGGCTTGGCAATAAGTCTTACGGTTCTTTCTTTTTTTATGCTTGGCAATGCTTTGCGAGGAGCAATGGAGGTAAAACAATAAAAAATGCTTGTAAAATTGTAATTTGTAAATGTTTTTGTTGTATTTTTGTGTTTTCAATTTTTAAAGTTTCATTGCTATGAAAAGAAAATTTTGGTTATGGATAGGGGTACTTTGTTGTTTGTCTTGGGAAGTTAAGGCACAAGAAATTGCTCATACTACCAATGATTTTAACCTAATGGGATATGTAAAAAGCCTTAGATATATGAAATTTGAGGCGGATACTACCATAAAAAACCAAAGAGCCTCCTTTATAGAGGACTATCAACTAAGTTTTTCGGACAATAGATTGTTGGAATATAGACTTAATTTCATTGGAGGCAATGCGGATAGAAAAACCTCATATGAATATAATAACAAGCGACAATTGATAAAAGAAACCATAACTGAGCAGGATGGTAAAGTGGTAAGTCTTACAACATATACTTATAACAACATAGGCAGGCTTGTAACCATAAAAGAAATATCTTATCCTAATAGTAAAGGAGCAGCAAACAAAGTGGTTAGAGATGAACTTTTAACCTACAATACCAAAGGTTTGTTGGTAGAGAGAAGTATAAGTAGCGATAACAAAAACGCAAACAAACTAATAAAATATTATTATGGTCCGGCTGATTCTTTGATTTCCACCGTTACTACATATCAACGCAATTCCAATGTGGATAAGGTGGTGTATAAAAGAGCGTTCAATAACTTGGTTGTGGAATGCGCAAGATATCGCAACGACAAATTACAGAAGAAAGAAACATATGAGTGGGACGATGAGGCAAGACTGATAAAAAAAGATGTCTATAGGGCAAACAAAAAAATACTTTCTTATACATATACATACGATGAACACGATAATATTTTGAGCGAAGTAGCCATAGACGACAAAGAAGTAAAAACCATAGAGTATTATTACAAATACGAAAAAGATAAGTTCTTTAATTGGACAAAACGCTCAGTTTATGATGCCAATGATTTGAAATACACAGAGGTAAGAACTATAGAATACTTTGATAAGACACATTTTTACGAAGACCTCAAAGACGCTAACACAGGTAGAATATTAAAAGACAAAGAGTAAAGAATTATGGCAGAATTGGAAGCAAGATATATAGCAAAGAATATAGAGAAGAAATGGTATGACAGATGGTTGGAGAGCAATGCTTTTCACTCCACACCAGATGCAAGAGAACCTTATACCATAGTTATTCCTCCTCCTAATGTTACGGGAGTGTTGCATATGGGACATATGCTTAACGAAACCATACAAGACGTTTTGTGTAGAAAAGAAAGAATGAACGGCAAAAACGTTTGTTGGGTACCGGGAACAGACCACGCAAGCATAGCCACAGAGGCAAAGGTTGTAAATCTTTTGAAAGAAAAGGGTATAGACAAGAACACTCTTTCAAGGGAGGAATTTCTTCAATATGCTTGGCAATGGAAAGAAGAGAAAGGCGGAATAATTCTTCAACAACTCAAAACCTTAGGATGCTGTTGCGATTGGGAAAGAACCAAATTTACAATGGACGAGGATATGAGCCAATCGGTTATCAAGGTTTTTTGCGATTTGTATGACAAAGGCTTGATATATAGAGGTGTGCGTATGGTCAATTGGGACCCTAAGGCTCTAACGGCAGTAAGCGATGAGGAGGTTATATACAAAGACCAACATTCCAAACTCTATTATCTAAGATACAAAGTTGCAGACCAAAAGGACAAATATGTAGTAGTGGCAACTACTCGTCCAGAGACCATAATGGGCGATACGGCTGTGTGTATAAATCCTGAGGATGAAAGATATTCTTTCTTAAAGGGTAAGAAACTTATTGTTCCTTTGGTGAAGAGAGAAGTTCCTGTTATATTTGACTCTTATGTGGATATGACCTTTGGCACGGGGGCTTTGAAGGTTACTCCAGCCCACGATATTAACGACTATAACCTTGGTATAAAACACAAACTAAACTCCATAAACATATTTAACGACAACGGAACTCTTAACGAAAATGGCTTACAATACAAGGGCTTGGATAGATTTGAGTGCAGAAGGAGAATTGTAGAAGATTTGCAAATCAACGACTTGATAGAAAAGATAGAAGACTATGACAACAAAATAGGCTTATCCGAAAGAACCTCAGAACCTATTGAACCAAAATTGAGTTTGCAATGGTTTTGTAAAATGAAAGATATGGCAAAACCAGCACTTGAGGCAGTGGAAGATGGTAGAATAAAATTTCATCCCGAAAAGTTTATTAACACCTATCGTCACTGGATGGAAGATACTAAGGATTGGTGTATTAGTAGGCAACTTTGGTGGGGGCATAGAATACCGGCTTACTATATAGTGAATAAAGAAACAGGACAAATAGGCTCGGAGTTTGTTGTTGCTCCTAATATTCAGCAAGCACTACTAAAAGCCAAAGCGATAAATCCATATATAACAATAGAAGATTTACATCAAGACGAAGATGTATTGGATACTTGGTTTTCTTCTTGGCTTTGGCCTATAAGTTGTTTCAACGGAATCAACGAACCGGATAACGAAGAAATAAAATACTACTACCCTACCTCCGATTTGATAACAGGACCGGATATAATATTCTTTTGGGTGGCTCGTATGATAATGGCAGGTTTGGAATTTAGAAAACAAGTGCCTTTCAAAAATGTTTATTTCACCGGTATAGTTAGAGATAAATTAGGCAGAAAAATGTCTAAGACCTTAGGCAATTCGCCTGACCCTTTGATTTTGATAGACCAATACGGAGCAGACGGAGTAAGAATGGGAATGCTTATGTCTTCTCCTGCGGGCAATGATTTGCCTTTTGATGAGGCTTATTGTGAACAGGGCAGAAACTTTTCCAACAAAATATGGAATGCTTTGCGTTTGATAAAAGGTTGGAGCGTAGAGGAAAAGGAACAACCTCAATCTTCTTTGCTTGCTATAGAGTGGTTCAAAGAGCAAATGAATGTTATTTTGTTGCAAATAGAAGATGATTTCAAAAAATATCGTCTTAGCGAATGTTTAAAAAACATTTATACCTTTATTTGGGATGATTTTTGCTCATGGTTCTTGGAAATAGTTAAGCCCGAGTATCAAAAACCTATAGACAAACAAACATATCTGCAGACGATAGATATTTTTGACTCTCTTATGAAGATACTTCAACCATTTATGCCTTTTGTTACTCAAGAGATTTATCAAAATCTAAAAGAAAGAAAGGACAATGATTTTCTTATGAATACCTCTTATCCAAAGACAGAGGCAAAAGAAAATACTATGGTGGAAGAATTTGCTTTTGTAAAAGAAATAGTAGTAGCATTGAGAAGTTTGAGAAACTCTAAGGGAATATCACCTAAACAAACTTTGCAATGCTATATTAAGAAAAACGAGTCCAAAAGCATAATTCTAAAATATCAAAGCATTATCACAAAACTTGCCAACACAGAAAACATTGTTTTTGTAGATGATAAGCAAGAAGGCACAACGGCTTTGATGGTTAGGACTACAGAAATTTTTGTTCCAATAACAGAGAATATTAACACAGAAGAGGAAATAAAGAAAATAAACGAGCAAATAAAATACTACGAAGGTTTTGTTTTGTCCATAAATAAGAAACTTTCCAACGAAAAATTTGTTAGCAATGCTCCAGAAAAAGTTGTTGCTTTGGAAAGAAAAAAATTATCAGACTGCGAAACCAAACTTTTGGCACTAAGGCAAGAACTTTCTTCGTTATCTTCTTAAAAATAGGAAGAAGGGAAAGAGCGAGAAAATATATTTTTTACAATAAGATAACAAAAAAAAGTGTTTTATTTTTGCTCGTAGTAAAATTTATACTAAATTTGCAATTTGAATGTAAATAGAAAATAATTAACAAAAACTTAAAAACAATGAAAAAATTAGTGTTGGTTTTTGCAATGATGTTTGGAGCTGTGGGCGTTTTTGCACAGGGTAACAACATGCTTGCGAAGAAGATTAACAAAGAAGACTTGCTTACACAAGCAAGCGCAAAGATGATGAGCAACTCTCGTCAAAATCCTATCAAAAAGTCGTATGCAGATGATACATACGAACTTTGTAATTTCAGCGATGCTTCTACTTATACCTTTGGTACAACATCAAGGCATACTTCTGCAATAGAGTTTGAATTATTAAACACTTCTTTGGATCTTACCACTTGGTGGACATTGGCTTATTTCCGTACAGATTTAAGTAACACCTCCACCTGGGTAAATAGATTTGAGCCAAATGAAGACGCACTAATGCCGATGTCTGTAACGAATGGTTTTGCTGGTCTGAATTTAAGAGAGCAAGAATCAACCGAAAGTGTAGAGGCAACTATAAAAATGAATACTCCTATTACTACTAACGGTAGTGGAATAGATATTCATTTTGTTCAATTCCTATACGCTTTGTGGAACTATGATGTATATTTTATAGATTGGTCTACTGACCCTAATTTTGCTGCTGGTTCTTACGATTCCATCGCTTTCAATGTTAAAAATATTGATGCTACAGCCGGAGATGCTGGTAACGAAAATCTTTATGGACGTAAAGTAGTTAATATTCCTACTGGTACTTCTATTTGTAATGTTGCTACTTCTGGACAAACTATCTATATTCGTTTCCGTGCTTATAGTCAAGAAGGAACTAACAATGGAGGTCTTCAATGGTTTGTTGATGATATTTCATACGCTTGGGCTCCTGCTGATAGAATAGAATATTTGTCCTATACTATAGACGATGGTTATAGAAAAGTACCTTCTATCTTGGAACCAGAACCATTCCGTTCTTCTGTAATAGTACAAAACACTGGCTCAGCAACTGCAACCAACCTTAGACTTGCCAATACATTCTATTCTGTTGCTCAAGATGGAGAAGATGTTGTTTTCACTCAAATATCTCAAGCAACTACCACTACTCCTGTTACCTTAGCAAACCAAATAGTAGTAGACGATGATGGTAATGCTTCTCGTTATATTAGTTTGGGTGTTGATACTTCTGCCATTCCTCAGCCAGGCACAGAAGTAGGTACTTATGCTTACACTGCTGATTTGTTATATACAATAAATAATGAAGAAAAATCAGTTAATTTGGATACTAATTACTACTATGTAGTAGGCGAAGATGCAGCAAGAAGTCATTGCTATACTTGGCAAAAGGATATGGGCATTTTCTGGGAAAGATATTCTGGTGTTTGGAATTACTACTTCCCTAATGCTGGTACTTATAGCAATGGTCCTGTAGCCTCTACAGATGGTTATAGAACTTGTGTAGCATACACCAAATATACCAACAAAATAAATGGTCTTGTTTATGCATCAGGTGTTGAGGTTGTTCCTGCTATAGACTCTTGCGAGGCTGGCGCAGTTATCAAAGCATCTCTTTGGAAATGGAATGGTTATGCAACTTCTATGGACGAAAGAATAATAGAAGAAACAGATAATAACGAAATTCCTGTTCAATCAGAAGAACACGTAGTTCTTGCTTCAGAACTAAATAACAGCACTGACCCAGATAATGTAGAAAGATTTACTTCAGATAACACTAACACTATATATATGCCTTTCACCTATCAAGCAGCAGCGTTAGAAGATTCTTCTATTTACTATGCTTGCTATACTAAAGTGGGTTCTAATGGCAAATTCTATGTAGCAAAGAACTATGATTATTGGACAAGTTTCTCTTATGACAATGGTTATTCTATCTTGGTTTGGTCTCCTACCATCGCAGGTACAAGCACTCAGTATGACTGGGGTTATGTATGGTTTACTCAATCTTGGTCTAATGGAAGTATTCCTGCTATACGTTTGATAGTTTCTGATATCAACAACCCTAACCCTTCTTCTATAGAGGATGTTAGAGCAGAGGCAACTTCTGATATGCAAGTTTATCCTAACCCTGCTACAGATAACGTTACTTTGTCTTATACTCTTAACCAAAGCGGTAATGTAAATATAACTATTACTGACATAATGGGTAGAGTAGTTCTATCAGAAAATCAAGGCAAAAAAGAATCTGGTTTTGCTTACAAAACAAGCATCAATACTTCTAATATGAACAACGGAACTTATTTCTACACTGTAGAAGTAAATGGTGCTAAATCTACAAACAAACTTGTCATCAACAGATAATAAGTAAGATTTATATATCAAAAAAATTTGGTAGCAAAAAATTGCTACCAAATTTTTTTTGCATTATATTTTTGTCTAATACAATAAAAAAATATAATTTTGCGTTTTGTTTCTTGGTTAATTGTACGTTGTTTTTTAGAATAAGAATTAAGGAATAACAATATAATATATTATGTTTATGCAAATAAAGAAAAAACTCTTATTGGTTATGATGCTTTTGATAAGTGTTATAACTATGGCTGTTCCAGCGGATAAAACTCCGATAAAAATCAAACAGTCTAATGGTAAAAATCTAACTCTAATACTTTCCGGAGATGAAAGGCTTAATTGGGCAAACACTTTGGATGGTTACACTCTACTACACGATAAAGATGGAGCATGGGTTTATGCAACAAAAGATGCTGAGGGTAATATGGTACCTTCTTCTGTATTGGCTGCTAACGAAGAAGAACGTTCTCAAAATGAATTGGCTTTTTTGAGAAACATTGAAAAAAACTTATTTTTTAGTTCTTCTCAGATAGAGGCAAAGAGATTGGAAAACGAGAAAAAATTCTCTCCTACTCAAAAAGCCTATACCGACATTCCTACCGTTGCTTCCGATAGTATATTGGTAATTTTGGTAAATTATACCGACAAAACATTCCAATACACAGCAGATGATTTCTACAACTATTTTGCACAAGAAAATTACAAAGGCACAGGTAGTGTAAGGGATTATTTTCTTTCTCAATCAGGGGGTAGA
>JAUNWC010000348.1 GCA_030540495.1 Bacteroidota bacterium | reverse complement strand
AAAAGGTATAATTTTGCAGAACATAAAAAAGTAGATAATCTTATGACAATACAATTTTTGGGAGCAACAAGAGAAGTAACCGGTAGCAAACATTTGATAACCACAGATTTTGGTACAAAAATACTTTTGGATTGTGGTATGTATCAAGGCAAGGGGTTGGAAACTTATAACGATAATATGAATTTGGGCTTTGAGCCAAGTGAAATAGATTATCTTGTTCTTTCTCATGCACACATAGACCACTCGGGGCTTATTCCCTATATTATAAAAAAGGGGTTTAAGGGTACTGTTCTTTGTACTCCTGCCACAAGAGATTTGTGTGCTATAATGTTGCCTGATTCTGGTCGTATTCAAGAGTTGGATACCATAACTTTTAACAAGAAAAGAGAAAAACAAGGTCTTTCTTCCATAGAGCCTATATACACAGAGGAAGATGCTCGTATGAGTATGCAGTGCTTTGTAAGCATACCATACGAAAGGGAAATGAAATTTGGAGATTTTTCTTTAATGTTTAGCGACAATGGTCATATACTTGGTAGTGCAACATGTAATATAAAACTATTTTCAAAGGAAAGAAACAATCCTGTTACCATTGCTTTTACGGGAGATATTGGCAGGTACGAGGGTAGAATACTTAAGGCTCCTCAGCGTTTTCCTCAGGCAGATTATGTTATTATGGAATCTACTTACGGAGATAGGGAACATAAGGCTGTAACTCAAAGCGATGATGATTTGTTAGACGTTGTTAAATACACTTGCATACAGAAAAGAGGTAAATTAATAATACCTTCTTTTGCTGTAGGTCGTGCTCAAGAGATAATTTTTGCTCTTAACAAATTGTGGGAGGAAGGAAGGTTGCCAAGCATAGATGTATATGTAGATAGTCCGCTGAGTGTGAATGCAACAAATATTTTTAAACTTCATACAGAATGTTTTAATGACAAGATGATAGAGTTTATGCGTCAAGACCCTGACCCATTTGGTTTTGATGAATTAAGATATATACAATCATCCAAAGAAAGCAAAATGCTAAACTTTTCTAACGACCCTTGCATTATTATCTCAGCCTCTGGTATGATGGAAGCCGGCAGGGTAAAACATCATATAGCCAATAATATAGAAAAGAAATCTACCACCATTCTTGGCGTTGGTTATTGTTCTCCTACCACTTTGGGGCACAAGATACTCAGAGGAGATAAAAATGTTTCTATCTTTGGAATACTTCATAAGGTGAGGGCAGATATTAGAAAGTTGGAGTCTTATTCTGCTCATGCTGATTGCAATGAATTAATTCGTTTCATAGACCATTTGGATAGAGAAAAAACAAAGAAAATCATTGTAGTACATGGAGAGGCTCAAACTCAAGATAGTTTTGCTAAGACTCTTAAATCCAATGGTTTTAAGGATGTGTTTATTCCAAATAAGGGAGATGTTTTAGAAATAGAATAAAATTTTATTAAAGAGTAATGAAAATAAAATTTTGTTCTCTATTTGTTCTTT
>JAUNWC010000347.1 GCA_030540495.1 Bacteroidota bacterium | reverse complement strand
AGCTTTTGAGATATACTCTAAAGTTCGTATGCAACCTAATAAAAACAAGAATAAAGAAAGGGCAAGGTAAAATAATGAAAGATAATCAAACATTAGAATATCATGAAAAACAACAATTTAATAGCGAAAATTTACAACAATATGATAATGAGGGACAAAGATACTTTTTGGCTTATTTATTAAGAAAAGGTTATAACTTAGAAATAAAAGAGAGCAAAATAATTTTCAAAGATATAACATCTGAAGAAAAAGTAAAAGAAATGATAGAGCATTATAATAATGAAAGCAGAATAGATAACCTTAATGTTAAAAGACAATGTATAAGAGAAGCAAGAGCAATAGGATTAGAAGAATATAGCCAAATGGTAGATAAAAAATTAAGAAATTTAAACCAAAAGGAAAGGGAAAAAACAGAGAGATAATTTTTATAAACAAGTCGACCTAGGTTGATTTGTTTTTTTTACATAGTCATCATTATTGATGGCTGATTTTTATGAAAGGAGGGTAAAAAGTGTCAAAGTGTAAAGTAATTGCCATAGCTAATCAAAAACGGTGGAGTAGGAAAAACAACTACAACAGCTAATTTGGGAAATGGGCTAGCTAGAAAGGGGAAAAAGGTATTACTAATAGATTTAGATCCACAAGGAGATTTGACAACATCATTGGGGTACAAAAATCAAGACAACATGGAGATAACAATAAAAAATATTATGGAGAAAGTAATACAGGAAAAGCCTATAAGCAAGAATGAAGGAATACTACAAAATGCAGAAGGTGTAAATTTAATGCCTGCTAATATTGAATTAGAAGCACTAGATATATCGCTAGTTAAATATATAAACAAAGAAAATATATTGAAACAATACATTGATAATGTTAAAGAAGATTATGATTATATCTTAATTGATTGTAGACCTTCATTAGGACTTCTTACAATAAACGCACTTGCAACAGCTGATAGTGTAATTATTCCAGTTCAAGCTCAATACTTACCTCTTAAAGGAATGACACAGCTAATACAAACAATAGATAAAACGAGAGTACAGATAAATCCAAGACTAAAAATAGATGGAATATTATTGACCATTGCAGATATGAAAACAAATTTAGCAAAGACAACAATAGAAACATTAAGAAATAGTTATGGAAGCAGAATAAAGATATACAACACAGTAATTCCTATGGGAGTAAAAGCAGCCGAAAGTACGATAGAGGGCAAGAGTATATATGCTTATGACAAGAAAAGTAAGCCAGCAGTAGCTTATGAAAATTTTACGGAGGAGGTGTTGAAAAATAGCGAAAAGACCAGAGATAGAACTACCCAGTGTAGATGAGTTACTAAAATTTAGCACAAATAAAGGAAAAGCTGAAACAGTAGTAATATTAAATCCATACGATATTACAGATTTTCCAGATCATCCATTTAAAATAACAGATAATGAAGAAATGGATAACATGGTAGAAAGCATAAAAGAAATAGGTGTAAAAGTGCCAATTTTAGTA
>JAUNWC010000044.1 GCA_030540495.1 Bacteroidota bacterium | reverse complement strand
AATAGCCTTATATAATTTTCCCTCATTTTTACCCACGTAACTACTTGATAATCAGTAAGAACGAATCTTCGTTTTATTTTCTCGAAAGCAAGATTCGTTCCAACGAAAGCAAGATTCATTTTTCTGAAACGAAGAAAAAATTAAAAATTTTCAAGAAAAATTCTCATAAATCGCTGTTTTTCAGCAAAAAAGCCCGAAAAAGCCCTTTTTAAAAAGGCTAAATCGCTGATAATCAAGCAAAGTTTGTCAAATTTGAGTTTTAATTGGCAATTAAAAAATTTTCAGCCACAGGCTGTTTTATTGGGCAAAGCCGGTTGATAGGTTGGCATAGGTTAGCATAGGTTGGAGCCTACGGCTCCTTATAGGTTGGGATAGGTTAGCATAAGTTAGCATAGGTTATTATAGGAGGGCAAAGCCACAGCCTGAGGCTGACCTATAAGGGCAAAGCCATTACTTTTGTCATACGCTTATGCGTCTCCTATCCCAACTTATTACAACCTATGTTAACCTATCCAAACCTATAACAACCTATAAACACCCTGTGGCTGTAACTTATAAAAACTTTATGGAACGGGGTCGTAACCGCTTGGTCCCCAAGGATTACATTTTAGGATTCTTTTCAAAGAAAGAAAACCTCCCTTAAATGGTCCATACTTTTTTATTGCCTCTAAGGCATATTGCGAACAAGTGGGAGTAAAACGGCAAGAGGGTGGAGTAAGCGGTGAAATACAATACCTATAAAAATTTATAAGCAATATAAACACCCTACTAAGCAACTGGGCAAGAGGGGATAACACTTTGCTTAATAATTTTAATACTCTGTTATGTTTCATTTCTCAAAAAAACTATCTTCACAAAAATACAATATTATTTGCTTTTGGAGTTGTAAAAAATATCTAAAAACTAAAAAAGTTGTGTTGTGGTTATGCTAACTTCAAAATATTTTTTTACTTTTGCAAGATAATACTTAGTATTGATTATTAACAATAAATGTTATATGGATATGAAAAAAGTTATTGGAGGTTTATCTGTGATTTCTTTGGTTTTGCTTATGGTTTCTTGTGGTTCGTTGGGCAAGATGCAAAAGGAACATAAAACCGTTCGTTATCAACACTCTCCTAACCCTATGGAAACAACAGGCAATAAGGTTGTTATTACCATAAATGGCAATATTCCAAAGAATTATTTTCAAAAGGATGCTGTGGTTTATCTTCAACCAGTACTTACTTGGGAAACGGGTGAGGTGATATTGTCGCCAATGAATCTTAAGGGACAAAAGGTGGATGGCAATGGCAAGACAATAGAAAAGAAATCGGGCGGAAGATTTATGTACAGAGATACTGTGGCATATAGAAAAGGAATGGAAAGTGCAGTATTGACGCTTAACCCTGTGGCTTATAAATCAAAAGCCGTAAATGAGGCAAACGCTACAAGAAGTGAGGCTTTGGAAAACGAAGGAGCAATAGAATTGGGTAACGTAAGAATAGCACAAGGCATAAATTCTACTTCTAATCGTGTGGATATAAAAGGAGATATGACACTTGTGGCTCCTGATTATGCTGTTTCTACTGATGAATTGATGACCAGCAACATATATTTCACCGTAAATATGTATACTCTTAATTGGGACAACGCTTTGAATAAGAAAATGGAAGCCAAACGTTCGTTAAATTCTATGAAATCTTATATAGTAAATAATCAAGTTCCAAGACAAATATACGTTAATGCATGGGCATCTCCAGAGGGCGAAGAATCCTATAACATTGGTTTGTCAAAGAAACGTGCTGAAACTACTCAAAAGGTAGTGGATAATATGCTAACAGAGGCTTTGACAGAAAGAGCCAAAGCAGAGAACATAAAAGCGGGTGATATAAACAAATATGTAGAAGACGCAAAGAAAGACATAGTTATAACAACCAACGCAAAAGGAGAGGACTGGGACAACTTTGTAAAACTTGTGGAAGGTAGTTCTTTGAGTGAAAAGAATACGGTAATAAATGTTGTTAAATCTCAACCTGATAAGGTTCGCAGAGAGCAAGAAATAAGAAATATGTCTGTTGTTTTCAGACAAATAGAGGAAGATATTTTGCCAACATTGCGTAGAGGTGAAATAGCATTCTCTTTCTCGGGTGTCCAAAAAACCGATCAAGAACTTGCTAAGATGGCTTTGACCAATCCTGATAATCTTACCTATGATGAATTGATGTATGCTGCTTCTCTTTCTCATAACTATGCAGTAAAATTGCAAATATATGAGGCTGTAACAGAAAGATTTCCTTCTCAGTGGCAAGGTTGGAACAATGCTGGCTCCACTGCTTTATATCTAAACCAATTAGACGATGCGCAAAAATATTTGGAAACAGCTCAAAAACTTTCTGCAGATAACGGAGATATAGAAAACAATTTGGCTTTGCTTTATTTGGCTTTGAATGATGAGCAAACGGCGGCACAATACATAGACAAAGCAATAGAACACGGCAACACTCAAGCCTCTGCCAATGCAGCAATAGTTGCAATACAAAAAGGCGAGTATGAAAAAGCGGCAGATTTGTTGCAAGACAGACGTTGCACATATAACCTTGCTCTTGTGCAATTGTTAAGTGGCAATACGGGTAACGCTATTAGAACTTTGGATTGTTGTATGGACCAAACCTCAGAGGTTTATTATTTGAGAGCGGTTTGCTATGCTCGTTTGGACGATGTTCCTGCATTGGTTAAGAACTTAAAAACGGCTTGTGACATGGAACCTGCTTATAAATATCAAGCAAAAAATGATGTAGAGTTTAGACGTTATCAATCTCAAATAGAGTTTCAAAATATTATAAACAACTAATACTTAGAGGTAACAAACAAAAAGAGTGTCCATAAGAAAATGGACACTCTTTTTATTTTATTATTCTGTTTTGGTGTTCATTAACAAAGGTTGCCCAAGAAAGTGTTTTAGTTTTTGGTTTATTGATTTGGGCATTTACTCCTATGTTCATCAACTCACTTTGAGTACAGTAACATACAGCCACAGCCAAAGCATCTGAGGCATCCAAGTATTTTGGAGATTGGTCTATAAGGTTCATCATTTGCAACATTTTCATAACCTGCTCTTTTGAGGCATTGCCATTGCCGGTTATGGACTGTTTTACTCTTTTGGGAGGAAATTCTATAAAAGGAATATCTCTTGATAGCCCTGCCGCTATACATATTCCTTGAACCCTGCCTAATTTAAGCATACTTTGTACATTTTTGTAATAAAAAGGAGCCTCCAAAGCAAGCATATCGGGAAGATACTTATCTATTTTCTGAATAATGAAATCAAAGATAATCTTCATCCTTGTAGACATATCTTCTTTGTTGCCAAGTTTTAGAACGTCCATTTCCAAAACTTCCATTCTCTTTCCCATTTTCTTTACAAAAGCATAACCCATAACATTTGTTCCTGGGTCAATGCCAAGTACTATTTCTTCCTTTTGGCTTATTGCTGTCTGTTTCATTTTTTTATTAATTCTTTTTTTTGATAGCGATAGGCAAATATTTTATTATATCTCGGGCTATCAAACTTTTTTCCCCCAGAACTTCTTTTGCCTTATCACCAGCCAAAGCATGAATAAAAACACCTATCTTTGCACTCTGCTCACAAGAATACCCTTGAGAAAGCACTCCTAAGATGATTCCCGTCAATACATCTCCGCTTCCGGCTGTTGCCATTCCTGGATTGCCTAAGATATTAAAAAATACCTCACCCTTATTGTCAATAATCGTACTAACCCCTCCTTTAATCACTATGGTAATATTGTTTTTTTTGCAAAACGTTTTAGTAAAATCTATTTGCTCTTTTATAGTCATTTTGCCAAACAATCGTTCAAATTCCTTTGGGTGAGGGGTAAGTATTATATTGTTCTTTAAGAATTGCTCTTTGTTTTTCTCTTGTGCAAGAATGTTCAAAGCATCAGCATCCAAAACTAAGGGAATATTTTGCAAAATTGGGTTTTCTTTTCTCTTGTTTAGTAAATGTATTAACTCCGTTTTGGTTTGTTGCTCCGTCCCCAAACCTGGTCCTATGGCTATGGCAGAGTATTTTTCTATATCCATAGGAGTATGAGAGAAATATTTTTCCTCTTTGTCCAAAGAAACCATGGCTTCGGGAACTGAAATTTGCAATATATCATATAATTTTTGAGGAATATGTGTGGTTATAAGTCCGCATCCCGTCCTTAAACAAGCAAGACAAGACAAGACACAAGCCCCCGCTTTGCCATAAGAACCGGCAATCAAAAGACAATGTCCAAAATCTCCTTTATGTGCCATTCTATTGCGAGGAGCAAAAAAGGAAACGGGGAGAGATTCTCTTTGTAATATATTAGGCTCTTTAATCTCAATTTGTTCAAAAAAATCTATTACTTGTTTATCCATTCTAATCTTAGTTTTTAAAGAAATCCTCCGAAAAATTAACCAAATAAAGTTGTTTCTTTGCGCGGGTTATGGCTGTGTATAACCAACGAAAGTATTCTTTATTGATATTTTCTAAGGTCAGATAACTTTGAAATACAAAAACGGTGTTCCAACCTCCTCCTTGTGATTTATGACAAGTAAGACAGGTTGCAAATTTTACTTGCAAAGCATTGAAATAAGGGTCGTTAAAAGTGTTTTTTTGTGCTTGTGCTTTGTTGTTAGTTTCTTTGTAGTGGTGTTGAAATATATTGTTATAAAGAGTTCTTTCTTCTTCCTTAGCAAGTGAGGCTTGCTCCAAAGAAAGAGTATTCAACAAAATTTTTACCTCCAAAACGGGAATATTTTCATAGTCATCAAAACAAATGGAAACATCTGCAAATTGAAAACCAAATCTTTCCTCTATGGATAAAACCCTGTTTATTCTAAATATATCACCATTGGCAATAAACCCTAATTCATCATTTTCGTCTATCCAAAAATAATTGTTCTTTACCACCATTAACCTATCTCCCGCCTCCAAAAGATTTTCTCTTTCCAAAATCTGATAACGAATAAGGTTGTTTAATTTATTTGCTTGATAATTGCTTTTGGCTATAACCAAAACTTCTTGTGTTCCATCCTGCTTGTAGGCTTGACGCAAATACTCTTCAAAATCTGAGGCACTTATGCTTTTTATATCCGATAGGTCAAGTGTTTTGAAAATAGGCAAAGAGTAGTTTTCTTTAAAAATACGAAATCTAAGATTTGAGGCATTTTTCAGTATCCCTGATTCCAAAGCCTGACGAACTACTTGAGATAACTGAAAACTTATGCAAGGAAGTCTATATCTGTTTGTTAAATAGTCTTCGTCTAAGGCAAACGATAAATTTTGCCCCACGGGAGGCAACTGAGCAGTATCTCCTATAAAAATAACCTTACAACTATCCTGTGAAAAAATATATTCCATCAAATCGTCCAAAAGATTACGCCTAAAAGCACCACTATTATCTGTGCCTATCATAGAGGACTCATCCACAATAAAAATAGTATGTTTGGAGCGATTGGTTTTTAATTTGAAAGTAAAGGAGTTGTCCTCGTGGTGAGAAAAATATATGCGTTTGTGAATAGTGTAGGCTTTTTTTTGAGAATATTTGGCAAGTACTTTTGCCGCTCTGCCCGTAGGTGCAAGCAAAACAGAATAAAGATGAAAAAAGGGCAAAGTTTTTATCAAAGCAGACATCATAGTAGTTTTGCCCGTACCAGCATAACCTTTGAGTATAAATACTTTATTCTTTTCCAAGAAGAGAAACTCCTCCAAATAGCCTAACAACTGCATTTGGTTATCTGTTGGAACAAAACTTAAATTCTTTAAAAATATATCTTCAAATTTGTTTATCATTGATTTGTATTTAGATAGGAAGCAAAGTTATCGCTTTGCCAAGTTTGCATTTTGCCATTTTCGTCCGAATATATAAGATAAGCAGCATATTCTTTATGTTGTTTGAGAAATGCTTTGCTCTTTTCTAATCCCATAACCATAAAAGCAGTTGCTAAACCATCTGCCGTAGTAGCATCGTTGGCAATAGCCGAAGCACTCAAAAGACTATGCCTCACAGGACGAGCAGTCTTGGGGTCTATGGTATGGGAGTATTTAACACCGTTTTCTACATAAAACTTTCTGTAATTTCCAGAGGTTACTATACTTTTGTCTTTTAGTTTTATTGTGGTTTCAAAAGTTCTTTCCTCTTCTGTTTTTTCCGCAGGTGTCTCTATTGCCACATTCCATTGTTTTCCGTTAGGTTTCTCACCTTTGCAATAGACTTCTCCGCCCACATCCACCAAAAAATTTGTTATTCCCCTACTTATCAAATATTTGGAAATCATATCTGTAGTATAACCTTGTGCTATGGCATTAAAATCAAGTTGAGTTTCTTTATAGTTTTTTATTAATCTGTTGTTTTCTATTCTTATTCCCTCCATTCCAATAAAAGTTTTCAAAGAATCTATCTTCTCTTCGCTTATTTTTTCTTTGTTTTTGTTTGCAAAACCATACATCTGAACCAAAGCCCCTATGGTTATGTCCAATGCTCCGTCTGTCAAAGTATTTATTTGCTTAGCATAGTTGAAATTATCTATAAAAACTCTATTCAACTCCACCTGTTTATTTTCATTTATTTGAGTCAGCAAAGAATTTTTATTCCACAAAGAAAGAGTATTATCCACAAGAGCAAAAATACTATCAAAACCTTGTCTAATGTTGTTAGTATCTTTACTATATATTATTATATGGTAGTAGGTTCCTTGTGTTAATCCGTCAAAGGTATATTTCTTTTCTTCTTTTTCGCAAGAGAAAAACACTATACAAACAAAAAACAAAGTCAAATACAAACGTATATTTTTCATAACAAAGAGACTATTAAAATTATTCTACCTTTATTTTCATTTGAGAAGTATTATTTTTTGCTGTTTGATACATAGAAAAAACATATTCTTTCATCTTCTCGGACAAATCTTTAGAAGAAAGTGTTGGCAAATAAATAGTATCTCCGTCCTCTATTTTCAAAGTGCTGTCTTGTTGTATATCTATATTTTCTTTTTTGTTCTTATTCCAAGTATAAGTAGCGTTAGGGGAAACAACCATGATTTCGTCTTTTTTGGCAGAATAAGCAAAGGAACGTCTTTGAGAATATATATTAAAACCTAAGGTCTTGTTTCTATAACTATTGTCCATCATAGCCATAATAGTGGGAGTTATATCCATTTGACAAGCAAGGGTATTATTTTTCTCAGCAGAGAAAATATTCTTAGCATAGAAATACACTGGAACTTTTTTTGCATATCCGTTTGCTCCTGCAAATATTATCAAAGTGTTTTTGAACCAAGCATATTTTTTTGCCTCAGAGAGTATTTGTGAAATTTTGTTGTCTATACTGCGTAAGTTGTTTTTTGTTTTGTCGTTGCTAACAAGTACGCAAGCAAAGAAAGGTTGGTTAGTGGAGGAGAGTACTTTGCCGTCTTGTTTCAAATCATTGGCTCTGCCCGAAAAAATAATATCAATATCGTTGGCAAGCAAAAAACGAGTTGTATTATCGGTGCTTTGCTCTTTGGAGGTAAAGAAAAAGGTTTTGTATCCATGTTGTTTTAATAAGGTTGGCAATCCTTCCATTTTAGGAATTATGGTAGAAATCATAGAGTTGGAAGAAAAGATATTAGGATAGGAAAACAATATGGAATATAATCCGTTATAAATATATTCTCCATCTGCATAAACGTTGTTAAAACTTAGAGATTGTTTTGAAATATTATACAAAGCAGGCATTTCTTTCCCATTTACATTTTCCAAGGTAACATCCTCCAAGATAACCATAAGTATATTTGTTCCTTCTTTCAAAGTAGGCATAGCAAAAGACACATCATCTCTGTTTGCAAACTCTTGTCCAACTATTTCTCTACCCTTTACTGGGTCTATGTATGCAATATTATCTTTTTGTGAATTTTTTTCCTCTTGATAACTTTTGAAAATAGAGAACATAGGACTAACTCCAAGTTGATTAAAAAAGTCATTATCCGAGAAATAAGCAGCCGATAAAGTCAAAGGTTTCTTTTCTGTTATCCTACCTCTCATTCCAACAAAACAAATAAGACAAAGCAAACAACCTATAATCAAAGTTTTTGCCAAAGGCTGTTTTGCATTATAAGGAGGAATGGTCTTAAACAATGTTGCATTATACAAGCAATACATAAGCCAAGCAAACCAAGCCAAGATTCCTAAAAAAGCCAAGATATAAAACAAATAAGCAGGAGAATGTAAAATAACATCAAACAAATATTTTGGAGTACGCATCCAAGAAAGGACAACAACATTTATATGGCTTTGAAAATAAGTAAAATAAGCGGCGTCCAAAAAACTTATCAAAAACAAAAGACAACAAACTATGCTCAAAAGTATATGCAAAGGTCTATAAATCCACCTTCTATTAAAATTAATTATGGAAAAAATCAACATCAACAACAAAAAAGGCGATAATATTCCACAAATCATAGTAGAATCAAAACGAATACCTTGTAAAAGAGAGCGAAACAGCATAACAAAACTTAAATCCGAAAGGGTTGTAGCACAATGAACAAAAAAGATTAGAACTCTGAAAATCATCATAAAAAACACACAAAGAAAATATACTCCCAACATATATGCTAATTGTAAAGGCATATTTGATTTTACACTCTGAGTAATATTTTTGTTTAGGTTGCTAAAATTCTGTGTTATTCCCTTATTTTTTTTCATTGCTCTTTTAATTTTAAAATAAAAACCATCATTTAGATGGCTCTTACTATGTTTTTTTATATGTAGTTGTTTTATTATTTTGCCTCCGATAAAAGTTGTTTGTAATAATTTGCATCATAAGAAACCACAACAATATTGCCCTTGTCTTTTAAAACGACAATAACTCTTTCTCTTTTTAACTGATGCATTTGTATATATGTTGCTCCTTCCATATCTGAGGCTTCTATAAAATAGGTACGCATTTGCTCACTATCAGACTTATAG
>JAUNWC010000043.1 GCA_030540495.1 Bacteroidota bacterium | reverse complement strand
TTATACATAGAAAAAGTATTTAACAAATAGTTACGTGTTTTTATATTTTAAACTGTTGTGGGTGTTTAGCATTAATGTTTTTATAAAACTCCCTAATCTTTTCAAAATCTTCGTTATAATTTCCACTTGGAATTATCATATTCTCCTTATTTACTCCGCAAGTCTTTTTTTTGTAATCTATCCAGGCCAAGAATATAGGTTTTTCGCTTTGCTGAGCAATAAAATAATAACCTTTTTTCCAATTTGGGTTTGCTTTTCTTGTTCCCTCAGGGGTGAGAATTAAAGAAAAATTCTTTTTACTCCTTAGTTGATGTATAATTTCGTCAAAAAAGCCCTTACCATCCTTGCCTCTATTAACAGGAACGGCTCCCAAACCTCTTAATATAAAATTAAGTGGGAAGAAGAATAATTCCTTTTTTATTAAGAAATGGCACTTGATACCTAAGACCCAAAGCCCTGCTCTTCCCCATACAAAATCCCACATACTTGTATGAGGGGCCTCTATGATAACAGCGTTTTTCATCTGCTCACTAAAAGAAGATTGCAGATGAAAACCGCCAAGTTTTAGAATAATTTTTCCTATTATTTTCATTTATTTTGCAAGTTCGTACGTATCTTTTGCTATCACGTATTCCTCGTCTGTGGTTACAGCCAAAATCTTTACTCTACTATTTGTAGTGGATATAATACCATCCACTCCCGAGGTTTGAGAATTGACTTCTTTGTCCAATTCTGCTCCCAAATAGTCTAAACCTTCGGAAATGGCTTGTCTTTGCCACCAAGCATTTTCTCCAATGCCTCCGGTAAATAATATAATATCCACGCCATTCATTGCTGCAGCATAAGCACCTATATATTTTTTTACTCTATAAGCAAAAACATCAAAGGCGTTGCTTTCCTTCTCTTTACCTTCGCGTTTGGCTGCCATAATATCTCTCATATCTACAACTCCGCCAGTCAAACCTTTTAAACCACATTGTTTATTCAAAAAGGTATTTACCTGCTCATAGTTCCAGCCCTCTTTTTGTGCAATGTAAAGCACAACACCAGCATCCAAATCGCCACTTCTTGTTCCCATTATTAAGCCTTCCAAAGGAGTAAATCCCATGGAGGTGTCAATGCTTTTACCGTTTTTTATAGCACAAACAGAAGCACCGCTTCCCAAATGACAAGAAATAATTTTGCTGTTGTTTATATCCATACCAACCATTTTGGCTGCTTTTGGAGCAACATAGCGGTGAGAAGTCCCGTGAAAACCATAGCGACGTATTTTGTCTTTTTCATAATATTCGTATGGAATACCATAAAGAAAGGCTTCCTTAGGCATGGTATGGTGAAAAGAAGTATCAAAAACTGCCACTTGTGGTTTGCTCGGAAGCAAAGCCTCCATTGCCTCTATACCTGCAAGATTGCCCGGCGTATGCAAAGGTGCCAAAGGTATAAGTTGTCTAATACTCTCTTTTACCTCAGTGGTAACTCTGACACTTTCTGTAAATTTTTCGCCACCGTGTGCTACTCTATGTCCGCAAGCCTCTATTTCTTCAAGTGATTTTATCACACCGAGTTTGCTATCCACAAGAGCATTTAGTACTATATTGATACCCTCTTTGTGATTGGCAATAGGCAATTGCTCATAATGTTTTTCTCCGTTAGCCTTGTGAGTAAATTCTCCCTTTTCGGAGCCAACTCTTTCCAAAACACCTTTGGCTAACAACTTGGACTCTTCGTCAATTATATCTATTAGTTGATATTTTATGGACGAACTGCCACAATTTAAAACAAGTATTTTCATTATATCCTATATATTTTTTAGATTGAAAATCTATGATAACAACGTTCTTTTTTTAATATTATTTTAAAAAAACACCTATGTTTTTTTTACATAGGTGTTCTTTATTTTCTTACCAAAGTTTCAAACGTTCGCTTGGTTTGATATACATTTTATCTGATGGTTGTACATCAAAAGCCTTATACCACATATCTATATGAGGCAATGCTCCATTTACCCTCCAACGTCCAAGAGAATGAGGGTCAGATTTGGTTTGTTGTCTTATGGCTTGCTCTGTGATATTGCTTGCCCAAACTCCTGCATATGCAAGGAAAAATCTTTGGTCAGCAGTTAAGCCATCTATTACTGGAAGTTCCTTTGCTTTTGTTGCATTTTTGTAAGCATACCAAGCAACTTGCAAACCGCCGTGGTCAGCCAAATTTTCTCCTAAGGTTAGTTGTCCGTTTGCGTTAAGGTCAGGTAAAACTTTTATTTTGGAGAAAAATTCTGCATATTGTTTGCCTTTTACCTTAAAATTCTCAACATCAGACTCTACCCACCAATCTGTCATATTGCCATCTTTGTCGTAATGTGAACCTTGGTCATCAAAGCCGTGTGTCATTTCATGTCCTATTACCACTCCTATTGCTCCATAGTTAAAAGCATCGTCAGCCGTAGGGTCAAAGAAAGGATATTGCAATATGCCGGCAGGGAAACAAATCTCGTTAGTAGTAGGATTGTAATAAGCATTTACTGTTTGAGGATACATTTGCCATTCTTCTATATCCACAGGTTTTCCGGCTTTTTTGTCCAAATTATCTTTTGTCCAAAAACGATTACACTCCATTATATTCTCATAATAAGATTTGCTGTTGTCTATATTCAATGCAGACATATCTGTCCAGGTATCAGGATAACCTATCTTAACATAGAAAGTAAGTAATTTCTCCAAAGCGGCAATTTTTGTCTCTGGAGTCATCCAATCCTGTGCTTTTATTCTTTCCGCTAATGCTATTTGTAGGTTTTTTACAAGTTTAGCCATTCTTTCCTTAGAAGACTGAGGGAAATATTTCTCTGCATACATTTTACCCAAAGCCTCGCCCATTTGTCTTTCGACTTGAGAAGTAGAGCGTCTCCACCTTGGTTGCATTTCTTTTGAACCAGAAAGAGTCTTACCAAAGAAATCAAAATTAGCCTCTGCTATTTCATCACTAAGATAAGAAGCCGCTGAGGTAATAACATCCCATTCCAAATAAGCCTTGTATTCTTCTGGTTTTATTTTTGATAACAATTCATTTATTCCGGCTACAAAGGAAGGTTGTCCTACTACCATATTTTGAATATAAGCATCCTTTACTCCCATAGCATTCATTGTTTTACGCAAAGGAACATTAGGGTATTTGCTCTCAAAATCCGCTAAGGTCATTTTATTGTAGTTAGCCTCTACGTCTCTTAGTTCTGTACGAGAAAGAGATACTTTTGCAATAGCAGTTTCCACATTCATTATGGCTTGCATTTTCTTTTTAGCATCTTTTTCTTTGAAACCAAAAAGTTTAAACATACGAATAATATGTTTCTTGTAAGCCTCTCTTATTTCTGTGGTGTTTGCATCATTATCCAAGTAATATTCTTTTTGTCCAAGTGTCAAACCACTTTGATAAACGTTAAGAATATTGTTTTTAGAGTCTTTTTCATCAGCACTAAATCCCATATACATAAACTCTTGCAAACCATTAGGAGCATATTTTAATTGCCAATCCAATAGTTGAGCATTAGTCTTGCAAGCCTCCAACTCTTTGATTATAGGCATAAGCGGAGCAACGCCTTCAGAGTTTCTCTTTGTAGAGTCCATCGCCATTTTATACAAATCGGCAAGTTTCTGCTCAGTAGTGCCTTTTGCGTAGTTGTTTTTCAAAAGGTCGTTAAGTATGGAATTTATTCTCTCGCTATTATCTTTTGCCAATTGGTCAAAAGAGCCAAAACGAGAATATGCTGCAGGCAAAGGGTTGTTTTTCATCCAACCGCCACAAGCATATTCATAAAAATCATCTGCTGGTTTTACAGACTTGTTAAGATTCTCTGTCCTAATACCTGAGGATAGATTTTCTTGTCCGACAGCCAAAGTTCCCATACAAGCAAAAAACATTATGGGTAAAAGTTTTGTCATTTTCATCTATTCTTTATTTTAAGTTATTATTCTTCTATCAAAAAACACACTATGTTTGATACCCTTAGCATCAAACATAGTATATGAGTTTTTAATCTTTTTCTTTATTTAGCACCTTTTAGTTGCTTTATTAATTCCATATCGGCTTGCGCTCCCTTTACGTCTTTAAGAGCCTGTTTGCTTGCTCCTCTTCTTTGCAAGGCCTGTATTTTCATATTCTTTTGTACGTTGTCATTATCTATAACCTTATCCATATCTGCTATGGTTTCAGTATATTTCTTTAATTTGAAATAAGCATTTCCTCTTTGATAGATTATGTTAATATCATCTGCATTTATGCTTAAATAAGAGTTATAGTCCTCTATGGCTTTTTCAAAGTTGTTTAGCATTCCGTTTATAGTAGCACGATATTGGTAAAGTTTTGCAGTTTTTATTCCAAGTTCCTCTGCCTTAGTATAATCGGCAAGAGCATTTTGCAAACCCTCAGGTGTTTTCATAGAATAATTTGCAAACGCTCTATCTTCATAAAAAGAAGCCTCGTTAGGATTGATTTCTATGGCCTTAGTATAATAGGTTATAGAGTTAGCCCAATCTTGTCCTATGGCGTAAGCAGCAGCAATGTTTTTGCAAACATCAGCGTTGTTTGGCTCTAAGTTTAAGACCTGTTTTAGTGTCTCTATATAATTAGAATATTCTTTCAAAGCCATATATGCGTTGGCTTTTTCCAACAATGCCTCCTTGTTATTAGCATTCATTGTAAGCAAAGTATTTGCGTCTTCTATTGCTTGTTTGGAATAGCCTAATTTATTGAAAGCAAGTACTCTAAACATAATAGCCTTTTGCAAAGCATCTTTGTCCTCAGGGTTGGAGGAAATAAAATTAGTAAGGTCAGCAACAGCTCCTTGATAGTTATCGGTTTGAAATTCTGCTACACCTTTGTAGTAATAGGCAAATTTCCAATCAGGCAATTCACTTATACATTGATTAAAGGAAGTTATCATTTCTTGCCAATTTTTGTTAGCATTGAGATTGCTATAAGTATCTATCCACTTATTAAGAGTTTCTTCTTCGCTTTGTGCAAATATAACGGTACTTAACAGCATCAAAGCAAGGGTTAAAATCATTTTCTTCATGGTCATATACGTTTTTATCAGTTTCTACAATAAACAAATCTATACCTAAACGCAAAATTTTATTCTATTATTATTTCAAACCAAAGTTTTTTACAACTTAAATTTTATATACTTTATAGGTTTTCCCTCGTTTAGATACATTTTTTCATAAAAAGTTTGTATCTCTTTTACTTCGTCTTCTATGTCCGTGTTATACAAATCATTGGTCTCGTATATTATTCTATGTTTCTCTTCTTTAAGCATTTGCGAAGTGTATTCATACAATTCACTGCTATCGGTTTTAAGATACAAAACTCCATCCTTGCTTAATATTTTTGCATATCTATTCAAAAATCTTGGACAAGTCAATCTCTTGTTCTCGTTTTTTAGTTGAGGGTCGCAAAAAGTTATCCATATTTCATTTATCTCCTCTGGTGCAAAAAAACTTTCTATCATTTGTATATGGCAACGCAAAAAAGCAACATTCCTCATTTTGTTTTCAAAAGCCGTTTTGCATCCTCTCCACAATCTTGCTCCTTTTATATCTATGCCTATAAAGTTTTTTTCTTTGTGTTTTGAGGCTAAGCCCACGGTGTATTCTCCTTTGCCACAGCCCAATTCCAAAACAATAGGATTGTCGTTCTTAAAATACTCCTTTCTCCACTTGCCTTTAAGAAAAAAAGATTTGTCTTTTATCTCTTCGTACGGCACTTGAAACAAGTTATCAAAAGTCAAATTCTCTGCAAATCTTTCTAATTTATTTTTTCCCATCTTTATTCTTTATTTAATACAAACCCTTAACAACACTTTTCTTTGCAATAAAATCCTTTAAATAATAAGGTTCAAAGTAAGCCGTATCCTCAAATTCTTTGTTATTATACTTATCTAAGGCAAGCCAAGTCATATATTCTGCATTAAGATTTATATCCCCATCAAATATATATATATCTTTGCTAAGAATTTCTTTGCATTTGCTCGCTCCATTGCCCACAACTACTATTTTTTTATCTCTATGATAATTCTCATACAAATCTCCCTCTATAATATCGGCAGAAATATCCTTTAATACATTCATGTTCTCATCATATAAGGCAGTATATACTTCCATTCGTCTTGCGTCTATCATTGGCAAATAATAACAATCGTTGTATTTTATTTTTGCCCTATGTGCCAATATCTTCAAAGTATCTATTGCTATCAAAGGAATATCCAAAGCATATGCCAAGCCCTTAGCAGAGGAAACTCCTATTCTCAAACCTGTATAAGAGCCAGGTCCTTTACTAATAGCAATAGCATTTAAATCCTTTCTCAATGAATCTCCATAATTTGCAAACACTTCTTGTATAAAAGTAGCAAGTAGTTTGGAATGAGAGTTTGGCTCGGTGCTTGTTTTTGTGCAAAGAATTTTCTCTCCCTTGGCTAATGCTACTGAGCAAATATCGGTTGCTGTTTCTATTGATAATATAAGTGGAGATTTTATCATAGTATTATTTTTTTGTTTGTTTATTGAAAAATAAAAGAAGAGGAAATTACCACATCCATTTTAATGTCAAAACTTTCTGTCGGCACGCTTTCCACTATTTGAAAATCAAAACAAATTCCTATCTTTTTTGCCGACAATGTGTTTAACAATCTATCATAAAACCCTCTTCCTCTACCCATACGATTCTTATTGCTATCAAAAGCCACTCCGGGTATTATCATTATATCTATATTCTCAAAGTCTGTATATTCCTTTCCCGTTGGCTCCAAAATTCCAAATTGCTCACCCGCTTTCATACTTTCCTTGCCCAAGTATTGCCTAAGAACCAAATCATTTCCTTCTACGCAAGGCAACAATAGTGTTTTACTCTTATACCATTTATTTACAAAATCTTGCGTAAAAACCTCGTCCTCCATAGACCAATAACACAAAAGAGTTTTAGCCTTTTGAAATATTTCAAGCCTCTCTATTCTTTCAAAAATAGGTTTTGAGAACTCTTTCTTTTCCTCTAAGGAATAGAGTTTTTTTTTATCTCTTATCTGTTTTCTAAGAATTTTCTTTTCTTCCATAAAAAAAACAAATCTATTTCAAAATATCGGTCGGATTTTGCATGGTATCTATTTGCATAAGTTTCTTTGCATCCTCTACTCGTGGAGAGTTTGGATGTTTGGCTATGTATTCTTCAAAAGCCTCCTTGCTCTTTTCCACATTGTCACAAACATCTTTATAGAAAACACCTTTAAAAAACCTTGCCGCTCCTACATAGTTACTATTTGGATACTTCTGTATTATGCGATTAAGACAATCTATGGTTTTGTTACAATTTTGTAAATTTGCATAGATGTTTGACATTCTATAAAGATAATAAGCATTCATGGTATCGTCTGGAAAATCTGCAATATATCTATTGTAAAGATTTATAAGAGTATCCGCTTTTTGCTTATCCAATATCATAGGTTCAGCCATAAGGCTTTGTGCATAATTCTCTATTTGAGTTTGCCTGTCTTGTTGTGTTTCAGTGGCTTTTTGTTCTTTTTCTTTGCAAGCACACAATACTATAAGGCAAAGAAAAAGGCATAAAATCTTATTTAAATACGTTTTCATACTCTTTTTTTTTTATTTTATCATTTTATAAGCAGGATGTACCTTATTGTTTGCTATATCGTTAAGTTTCTTTTTCAAAAATGCTCTCCTCATATTAGACAATCTATCAGTAAAAACTTTGCCGTTAAGATGGTCAAATTCGTGCTGAAATACCCTTGCTCTTATACCATATAACTCCTCTATATGCTCTTCAAATTTTTCATCAAAATATCTTACCTTAACCTTATTTTTACGAATAACTACTTCATTTATACCAGGCAAAGACAAACAACCTTCCTCGAATTTTTCATCCTCTCCATTGGTTTCCAAAATCTCTGGGTTAATCATTGCTCGCTTAAATCCTTCTCCCTCAGGGTAGTCCTCTTTAAAAGGGTTTGCGTCTATAACCAAAACGGAAATAGAAAGATTAATTTGCGGAGCAGCCAAACCAACGCCGTTAGCATTGTACATGGTTTCAAACATATCGTCTATAAGTTGCTGAATATTAGGATAAGAGTTGTCTATATCGTTTGTTTTTATTCTAAGGACAGAATGTCCGTAACCAACTATGGGTAGTATCATAATATCAAGTATTTTGTATTGTTAGTTTTGTGTTCTATTTCTTTCTATATGAGAGATATTGTTGCGACCATTACCCTTATACATCTCCATAAAATCTTGTAGGATAAGCACCGCACTAACCTCGTCTATAAGTCCTTTGTCCTGTCTTTTTTTCTTTTTCAAGCCGGATTTTGCTATGGCCTGAGAGGCTATTTTGCTTGTATATCTCTCGTCTATCATATAAATGTCCATTTCGGGAAAAGTCTTGGAAAGATTCTCCAAAAAAATCATAACCGATTTGGCAGATTGAGAAGGCGTGTTATCCAATTGCTTAGGGTTACCCAAAACTATCATATCAACCTCCTCTCTTGCAAAATATTCTGTCAAGTAGTTGAAAATATCTAAGGTAGAGACAGAAGCCAATTTGGTAGCAATAACCTGCATATAGTCACTTACTGCCAAGCCCACCCGTTTTTCTCCATAATCTATTGCCAAAATTCTTCCCATAATAAACTTTTTTGTATTTGCAAAGGTAGAAAAAAAATTGTTATTAGGTAATTTTTATAGGTTAAAACAGCCTGAGGCTGAAAATTTTTTAATTGCCAATTAAAACTCAAATTTGACAAACTTTGCTTGATTATCAGCGAGTTAGCCTTTTTAAAAGGGTGTTTTTCGGGCTTTTTTGCTGAAAAACAGCGATTTATGAGAATTTTTCTTGAAAATTTTTAATTTTTTCTTCGTTTCAGAAAAATGAATCTTGCTTTTGTTGGAACGAATCTTGCTTTCGAGAAAATAAAACGAAGATTCGTTCTCTCTGATT
>JAUNWC010000042.1 GCA_030540495.1 Bacteroidota bacterium | reverse complement strand
TATTATCTGATTGTAATGCTCCTTATATGTTTCGTCCCATTCATCTTTTGGCAACTTAATAGAGTCCATAACTTGTTTGGCTTGCTTGTAATCTCCTTTCATATACAAAATCCAAGCCAAAGTATCTATATAAGTTATTTCTTCTGGTTCAAAGGAGATAACTTTTTTTGCCATCTCCAAGGCCTTATCCAAATCTTTGTTGTCCAAAGAAAGATAATAAGCATAATTATTTAGCACCGAGATATTGTTTGGGTTTATTTGCAAAACTTTTTCGTAATATTTATAAGCCTCTTCTTTATTGTCCAACATATAATAAGAGTTGGCTATATTCATATAAAGGTCTTCCAAAATGGTTTTATCATTACCGACTACTCCTACTCCGGTTTGCAAAGTATTTATAGACTCGGAATATTCTTTTTTAATCTCTTGATTTATTCCTTTGAAAAGATATGGTAGTGGTTGCTCTGGGTATATATCTATTGCCTTTTGAGCCATGTATATAACCTCATCTGGCGTGGCAAAATCACCCATAGCAAACAATGTATTTTGAAACAAAGCATAATCGTTGCAACCTTTTTCTATAGACTTTCTTCCACAAATATATGCGTTAGCAAAATCTCCTTTTCTCATATAGCCTGTATTTAACAAAGCATAGAGTGTGCAATCTGAGGTATCCCCAGAAGTTTCCATTGTTTGCAAAAGAGAAAAAAATCTTTCAAAGGTCAAAGAATCAGTATCTACATTTTTACCATAAACAGAGTAGATTATTCTTATCTTGCTTTGAGAATCAAGAGTTTTTTGAGCAACTGCTTTGTTTAGGTAATAGAAAGTGGAGTCTTCTTGTTGCTTTACCATATAATAGTTGGCAAAAGTTACATTAAGATTTTCGTCCTCGGGGTTTATCTCTCTTACTTTATTGTAGTAGTAAAATGCCTTATCATAGTCTTTTTCTTTCATTTTCATCTCCGCCAATATAGACAAATATTTGCTTTGAGTAGGAAAGGCTTCCGAAAGTTTTACTATCTCTTGCTCGGCTTTTTTATTGTTTTTTTGTTCTCTGTATAGTTGAAATTTTTGTAGAGAAGTTGTTTCCGTTATTCCAAATCTTTCCTCCATTCTATCCAATACAGAGAGTTCTCCTTTGATATCCTGTTTTACATGATATATCAAAACTAACTGTTGCCAATATTCTATGACCTGAGGTTCCTGTTTTACTATTTTTTCTAACATAATGGCAGCATTATCATAGTCTTGCATAGCCATATATATTTCGCAAAGTTGTATTTTGAACCAAAGATTGTTTTCCTCTATTGCTATTGCCTTTGAGCCAAAATCCACAGCCTTGTCATAATCCTGTTTTTCCATATAAATATTGGAAAGATAGTACATAGCCGTAGCGTTGTCTTTGTCTTGTGCAAGTATATTTTGAAACAAATTTTCTGCCTCGTTTGTTTTGCCATTGGCATATAGAGTTACCGCATCTATTACAAGAGAATTTTCTTGGTAGTTCTCTACCCTTTCGCTTATTTTCTTGCTATTGGAACAAGAAAAAAGCAAAAGAGAGGAAAATAAAATTAATACTATGTTTTTTAACATTTTATTCTTCTATATTACTATAATCGCCTATGGATACATTTTGAGTTTTGCCTTGATAAACAACATTATTTCCTACCAAAGAATTTTCCAAAAGCACATTGTTTATTTTAGCCTCCATACCTATTATAGAGTTTTTTATAACAGAATTTTTTATTTCGGCTCTATCTTCTATTGTTACGTATGGACCAATTATACAATTCTCCAATTGTACATTTTGCCCTATGCAATAAGGAGGAATAACGCAAGTATTATTACCTCTAACAGAGGTTTGCATTCCTCGCATATCCTCTCTCATTTCCAAAAGTTGTTTGTTGGTATTTACCACAGCATTTTTGTTTCCACAATCCATCCAACTGCTAACTATTTCAGTAGTAAAACTATATCCAGTTTGCAACATATTTTCCAAACAATCTGTTAGTTGATACTCTCCACTTCTCATTATATTATTGTCTCTCAAACGTTTTATTTCCTCATAAAGTCTTTCTCCACTTTTGAAATAATAGATACCTATTATGGCTTCGTTGCTGACAAATTCTTGTGGCTTTTCTACAAATTGAAGTATTTCGCCCGAAAGTTCGTCCTTTTTTACCACTCCATATGCAGAAGGATTCTCTACTATAGAGGTCCAAATAATACCGTCCTTGGATAAGTCCATAGTAAAATCAGCATTGAATAGAGTATCAGCAAAAGCAACAACTGTATTGCCCTCCAATAATTCTCTTGCAGACCAAACAGCATCAGCTGTACCCAAAGGTTTTTCTTGATAAAAGATTTTGCCCTTTGCTCCCAAAGACTCTGCCACTTCCATTAAGCCTCTTTCTACTTTTTCTCCAAAATGCCCTACTACAAAGCCAATACTATCCACTTTGCCACCACAAGTCTTTACTATATCTTGACAAAGTATTTTAACTATTTCTCTGTTACAAACTTTTACTAAAGGTTTTGGGGTCGTAAGTGTATGAGGTCTAAGTCTTTTTCCCATACCTGCCATTGGAATTATTATATTCATAATGAGTATTTTTTTCTTGTTAATATATTTTACTACAGGTTGCAAAATTACAAAATTTGAATTACTTATCGCTAAATAAGGTTATTTTTGTATCTTTGCAAAACGAAAAGTAGAGGCAAGTACCACTATTATTTTTTACAAAAAAAATTCATCTTTTTTACAAAAAGATATGTACAAATTCATAGAAGAAATAAAAAATATATACCAAAAATTCTCTTTGGCAAAGATAGATATACCCGCTATGATTAACAATGCAGTTCTTTTTGTTTTGGCATGGTTTAGCGTGTTTTGGGTGTTTCAGTTTTTTACTATGATACCTGCTTTTTCCTTAGGTGCAAAAATGATACTTCGCACATCAGATATAGACTTCAATACTATGAACACTGCCTCTTCAGATAGGCAAATTTGGAGCGATACAGATAATATTGTAAATATTTTTGGCACTCCGGTTATTATGCTTTCCATTCTTATTGTTGTGGCTTTGATATTTTTGATTAAATGGAAGTCAGACAGACTAAACATAAGAAGATATTTGTTTTGGTTAGTTATATGTGGTAGCGTTAGACTTGCTGGCAACTATGTTGCAGGAGCATTGTTTGGTCATTCCTTTAATATTTGGCAATGGTATTTGGTTACAGATTTTCTTGGTTGGACTACTTCTCCGTTTATGAAATACTTGTTTGTTGCTCTTATATTATTGATTCTATATGTAACTTTTAGAGTAATGAGCGGACAAATAAAACTATTATTTAATCCTTTCCTTTCCAATAGGATAAATAATTTACTTTCCTCTGTTTTTCTTCCTATGCTTTTGGGGTGCGTGTTCATTCTTATATATCATATTCCCTTGGAACCTTTTTGCGATATAGTTTGTTTGGTGTTAATGATGGTTTATACTGCCTTTGTATTGTGTGGTTATTTTGTAGCAAGGTACAGAGGTATAGAGGAAGAAATAGAGCCTGCTGACGAAAAAGAACATATAAACAAAGTGCCTATATGTGTGTTGTTATTTTTCGTTGTAATAAAAATAATAGATTTGATAAAAGGAGGTATTGTTATATCAGCCTCATTGTACAAAAGATTTTTGTTTGAGAATATTATTCTTTTTATAGTTGCTGTTATTTTATTGGCTGTCTTAATTATTTCTGTATCTGTGTATAGAAAAAGAATGAAAAGAAGACAGAGAGTTTTTCTTCGTGCCTATTTGGAACAAAAAGCCTTGTCTAATCAGGGTTTATCAGAGAAAAGCAAAGAAGCCTTTGGTATAAAAGACTCTCCCAAGAATATGGACAAATACCTTGAAGGATGGGTAGATAGCCTTGACCAAAAAGAAGAAATAAGCAATACGGAATTATATCCAAACACAACAGAGACTAAAACAAATGTAGATTTGGACAAATATAAAACTCGTTGGCAAGAGAGCGAACAATAAAAGACTTAGAAATTTGTTGTGGAATAGTTTTTGATATTATCGGCGTATGAAAAAAATAATTGTCTTTTTTACATTTGTTCTCGTTTTGTTGGGTGGAGTTTTAGCACAAAATACTGTGATAACGGGAAAAATAACAGATAAAAAAACAGGAGAAATTCTCCCCTTTGTCAATATTACAACCAATGTAAGGTCGGCTCATTTTTCGGGTACTATGTCAGACGACAAAGGAGAGTATTATATAAAATCTTCCACAAGTTTTGATACTGTAATTTTTCAATTCATAGGTTACGAAACATTAAAAGTAGCCGTTTCCCCAAGACAGATACAAACAATTGATATTGCCCTTGTGCCACAAGCAACTTCTTTGCAAGAAGTAAGAGTGGTGGCAAAAAAAGAAAAATACAGACGCAAAAACAATCCTGCAGTATTGCTTATGGAAAATGTACTTGCACACAAAAAACAAAACGAATTGACCTCGCAAGAATATTATCAATATCGCTCACACGAAAAAACCGAACTTTCTTTGTTGGGAATAAATGATAGTTTGAAACATAAGAAGACTTTTAAAAAGTTAGATTTTATGTTTGAGAATTTGCAACAATCAGAGTTTGACGATAGGAAGTATATGCCTATTTACTTTATGGAGAATCTATACGAAAACTATTATAGAAAGTCTCCCAAATGTGTAAAAACCATGCTAATAGGTCAAAAGGAAATGTCTTTTTCCAAATTTATAGAACCTCAAACAATGGAATTTATGCTCAATGATGCTATGGGCAAAGTGGATGTATATAACTCTTCAATACACATCCTTAGCAATGATATTATTTCTCCTTTATCTGCTTATGGTATAGTTTTTTATCAATTTTTCTTAAAAGATACTGTGGAATACAAAGGAGATTCTTGCATAGTACTTGCCTTCAACCCTGCTAATATGAGGGATATTGGTTTTAGTGGAAAACTATGGATAACAAAAGACTCCAACTATGCCGTAAAAAAAATATTCCTTGATTTTCCAAAAAAGAGTAGTATAAATTTTGTCAAAAATCTATCTATTACACAAGAATACGAGAAAATAAACGGACAATTCTGTTTGGTAGAGGATAAGACTATTTTGGATGGGGCTTTTTATGGTGCAAATATGTATGGCAAAAGGGAAACTTTTTATTCTAACTATGTGTTCAATCAACCTTTGGCAGAGAATTTTTATAACAACAACGATATAACCACAAGGGTAGAAGGATTTAATAAAAGAAGTCTTCTCTGGTGGGCAGAAAACAGAATAGAACCTCTAACCGCTTCGGAAGAAAAAACTTACGATATACCATCAAAATTAAATAACCTTAGCGCCTATAAAATATTAATGAACACGGCTATGGCTTTTATTTCTGGTTATGTGGATTTGGGCTGGTTTGATTATGGTCCTGTGGAAAACACTCTTTCGTGGAACTCTGTGGAGGGAGCAAGAATAAGGCTCGGAGGCAAAACAAACGTTAATTTCCACAAGCATATTTTTCTAAATGGTTTTGTGGCATACGGTGTTAGAGATAAGGTATTTAAGTATAATGCAGAGGTAATGTATTCTTTTGCAGATAGGCTTTATCACCAATGGGAATTTCCTATTAATTTGCTTACCATAGGTATCGAAAAAAATACGGATATACCTGGACAGCACTTAGAAATGGGAACATATGATAGGTTTTTTCTTTCTTTTAATAGAGGAACTGTGGATATGATGACTTTGAATCGCAAGATTTATATGGAATATCAATACGAAACCATGTCACAACTTTCCACCAAACTAAGAATAGAACATTTGGAAATGCATCCTTGCGCCAATCTTACTTTCAATTCCTGGGACAAGAGCAAAACATACGACCCCTTGACCTCAATGTCTTTTAATGTAGAATTGAGATATGCAAAGAATGAGCAGTTCTATCAAACTCAAAAATATCGTATGACAATGAATTCCACTGCACCTATTTACACTATAAATTATAGTTATGCATCCCCTTTATTTAATTCTAACTACGAATTTCATAAATTAGAGGCAAGCATTTATAAACGTTGGTTTATTTTGTCTTTTGGTTTTGCAGATATAACCATAAAAGGAGGTCAAATTTTTGGCAAAGCGGCTTACCCTTTATTGTTTGTACATCAAGCCAACCAAAACTGGGCTTATCAAGACGAGAGTTTCAACCTTATGAACTATTTTGAGTTTGTAAGCGACAGATATGTACAAGGAATACTTAATTATAATTTCAATGGTTATATTTTCAATCGTATTCCTTTGCTTAACAAATTAAAGTGGAGAGAAGTATTTGCCATAAAAGCCATTTGGGGAGAAATATCCAAAGAGAATACTCCTTCTGAGGACAATCCTACTCTAATGGACTTTGCCAAAGACGACAAAGATAGATATAAAACTTATAGTTTGGAAAAAGAACCTTACATAGAGGCAAATGTGGGAATAGACAATGTATTCAAAATTATGAGAATAGACTATGTAAGAAGATTTACTTATTTAGACAACCCAAATATATCAAAGTGGGGAATAAGGTTTAGATTAAGATTTACGTTTTAGAAGAATTAAAGAATAGAAAATGTATTATTGTATTATAGCAGCAGGCGAGGGTTCGCGATTAAGAAAAGAGGGATTTGAGAGTGTTAAGCCCTTGGTAAAGGTGAAAGGAGAGTATCTTATAGAAAGATTGATAAGAATATTCAGGGACAACAATGCCGAGCAAATTACTATAATTATAAACGAAGAAAGCAAGGAGTTAGAGAAATTTTTGAATAGTCGCACTTTTGGAGTAAAAATAAACTTAGTAATCAAAAGCACTCCTTCTTCTTTGCATAGTTTTTGGAACATAATACACAATTCTAATTTTACGGAATGTTGTCTTACAACAGTGGATACCATATTTAACGAAAAAGACTTTAAGGAATACATATCCAAATTTGTTGTTTCAAAAGATTGCCATGCCTTAATGGGAATTACCAAATATATAGATGATGAAAAGCCTTTGTATGTAAAAACAAATAAAGAAGAAAACAGAATAGAGGCTTATTTGGACAAAAAAGAAAAAGGAGTAGATAGCGTTTCGGCGGGAATATATTGTTTAAGAAAAGAGGCTTTGCATATTGTTGATGATTGCATAGAGAAAGGAGTTTCTCGTATGAGAAATTATCAAAGAGCCTTATTAGAAAACAATTTAAGAGTGGAGCCTTTTCTTTTTGGCAAAGTAATAGATATAGACCACCTAACAGATATAGCAAAAGCAGAACAATTAATAGAAAACTGGGCAAACACCTCCAAAATACTTGCCATATATAGACAAAAGGAATTTTCTCCAAACTCAGAGGATAAGGATACTATAATTCTTAATTCGGTGGTAGAGAATTTAAAAGTAAAAGGATATTCAACAGATAGCATCAAGGAAGAGGATTTTATAGAGAAAAACTCCTATGATATTTATAATAAATATAGTCTTATTATCTCTATGGCAAGAAGTGAGAGGGCTATAAGTATATTGGCAGATTTGGAAAAAAATGGAACTAAGGTTGTAAATTCCACTCTTGCCATAAAAAATTGTTTCCGAGCCAAACAAACCGAGATTTTACAGCAAAACAATATTTCTATTCCAGAAACTTTTATTATAAATACAAACAACTATGATAGAAATATTTTAGAACAATTTGAGATAGGTAGTTTTTGGATAAAAAGAGCGGATTTTCAAACAATAAAACAGCAGGATGTTTGTTTGCCCAAGAGCAAAGAGCAAGTTGTGGATATATTATCAGATTATAAACAAAGAAACATAGATAAGGCTCTTATAAGCAAGAACATTGAAGGAGATGTTATTAAATTTTATGGTATAAGAAACTCAGAGTTTTTTTATTACTACTACCCAACCGAAGACAAATTCCATAATAAAGTAAATACCTCCAAAAGTAAATTTTCTTTTGATGAAAAAAACTTTATTTCTCAGATAAATAAGGTCACAAATCTTTTGGAATTGGATATTTATGGAGGCGATGCTATAATAGACAAAAAAGGACAATACTTCATTATAGATATTAACGATTTTCCTTCTTTTTCTTCTTGCAAAGAGCAAGCCAGCAAAGAGATTACAAATTTACTAATAAACAAATTATGAAAGAAAAAAAACAAACTTATAATATAGAGGATTCTCTCAAATCCAAAGACACAGAAGAATGGTTGGACATACATTTTACCCGAAAAATAGGTTTCCTTTGGGCAAAAATTGCTATTCCTCTGCATATTACTCCAAATATGATAACCATAGCCAGCATATTTATAGGTGCTTTTGGCTCTTTTCTGTTTTATTACAATGATATAAAACTTAATATCATAGGAATGCTTTGCTTAACATTGGCAAATACTTTTGACTCTGCGGACGGACAACTTGCAAGACTTACTAACAACAAGACCAAACTTGGAAGAATACTTGACGGTCTGGCAGGAGATATTTGGTTTATTATTATATATGTTGTTTTAGTTTTAAGAATAATAAACACAGAGGAATTTGCTCCTGCATTAGTTTGGATAATAGCCTCACTTGCTGGTATTTCTCATATTCTTGCCGCCGCCATGGCTGATTATTACAGAAATGTTCATTTGTTTTTTGTTGGCAACAAAAACGGCAACGAACACGACACCTATAAGGCGGTAAAGGAAGAATTTAAGAAAATACAATTCAAAGAATCTCCTTTCAAAAAAGTCTCTATGTTTTTCTATGTCAATTATACAAGACAGCAAGAGTTACTTTCTCCAAAGGTAAAAACATTCTTTGAAACCCTTATAAGTATGTATCCTAACAATACTCCTAAGGATTTGAGCGAGGAAATTAGAGTAAAGAACAAAAAATTTATGCCTTTAACCAATATTTTACAATTTAACACAAGGATAATTTTTCTTTTCTTTGCTTTGTTTATAAACGAGGTTTGGTTGTATTTTTGTTTTGATATAGTGGTAATGAATGCAATTCTTATTTATTTGATAA
>JAUNWC010000346.1 GCA_030540495.1 Bacteroidota bacterium | reverse complement strand
TATGGAGCCGTATATTATGATTTGATACAAACCAAATACGAAGACAATACTTACTATGTTTTGCTTGGTTGGGATGGAAATAATATTTATTCTCAACGAAAAATCATAGAGCCAATAACTTTTAATAAAAATACTGGCAGACCAACTTTTGGACAGAGTGTATTTTATAGAGAGAAAGACCGCAAAAGATTTATATTTGAGTATTCAACAGATGCATATTTTACTTTGAAATATGAACAACAACATTATCAATCCACAAATCAAAAGAAAAAGAAAAGCACCTTTTTTCATAAAGCCAAACCTTTTGAAGTAGAGGCACCACAAACAGAAAAAAAACAGATGATTTTCTTTGATGAGTTGGAGCCAATAAACTCGGCTATGCAAGGTTTTATGCAAAACTATGCTCCTTCGGGCAATATAACGGGGTTGTATTTTGAAAACGGGAAATGGAAAAAACTCAAACAAAACGTGTTGCCTCGTAATCTAAGAAACAAAAAGGACGACTATTTGCCAAAGGAAAATAAGAGCGGATTGTTTCCACAAAAATGAAAAAAATATAAAGGATAATGTTAAAACATTTGATAAGTAAGTTTTTAGACCGCACTTTTTTAAGGTTTATTCTTGTCGGTATAGTTAATACACTTTTTGGCTATAGTGTTATGTTTATAGCCTACAATGTTCTTAACCTTAATTATTGGATTTCCTCTGCTGCTAATTATTTTTTTGGAAGCATTCTTAGTTATTTTCTAAACAAATACTATACCTTTGGATACAAAAAAAAGAGTTGGCAAGTTATCTTAAAATTTACTTTCAATATAATTATATGTTATCTTGTTGCGTATGGAGTGGCAAAACCTATAATGGCTTGGCTTTTATCTTCCTTTGATAAAAAGATACAAGAAAATATTGCAATGCTTTTTGGTATGTGTTTGTTTGTAATTTTGAATTATACGGGTCAAAGATTTTTTGCCTTCAAAAAAGAAGAAAACTCCTAAGATTATGAAAAACAAGCAAAGATTTATATTGGTAATTAAGAAACTACTTTCCAATAAACAAGTAAATGTTTTTTTGCTTTGTCTTGCTTTGAGTTTTGCTTTGTGGTTGTCTATAACCTATTCAAGAGAATACACCTATAATGAGTCTTTTCCTATAAGTTTTGTGGATTCTTCCAACAAAGTAAAATTCTCCACAAAGGACAGCGTTGTAACCTTAGAAATAAAAACTAATGGATTTACCTATTTGGCTAATAAAGTATATTCGTCCAACAAGAAAAAAATAATCATAGATGTAAATGAGTTACATTTGGATTTAAGCAAAGGAAGAGTGAGTATTTCTGCTAATAGATTAAAACCTCTGATTATACGGGAATTAGGTTATGAGGTATTTACTACAAAACTTAGTTTTGAAAACGTAGTTTTATTCTGGAAAAAGGTATATACAAAGCGAGTACCTGTTGTAAATAAGGCTCAGTTTTCTTTTGAAAAACCTTTTAATAAATATACAAAGGAAGAATTGTTGGTAA
>JAUNWC010000345.1 GCA_030540495.1 Bacteroidota bacterium | reverse complement strand
GGTTATGGTCTTGTGGATGCTTATGCGGCTGTAAGATTGGCACAAGAATACAAACAGAGTGACTTATATGTCAGAGATGTAGAGGAGGACGATGGCACGGAGCCGAGTTTTACAAATGGAGTTATGTGGAACAGCCCTGATATTTGGATAGAGGATTTGGCGGGCAATGTTATTAGTAACCCACAGGGCAACAGAGAGTATAAGGTTTGCGTAAGAGTACATAACAGAAGCCAAGTTAGTTCCAAAGGCACAGAGCGATTGTTTCTTAATTGGGCAAAGGCAGGAGTTGATTTGATGTGGAAAGAAAATTGGATAAGCGAGAATATTTTTGATTGCGGAGTGGTTAAAGGTGGAGTGATAGGTAGTGCTAACGGCGTTTTGATTCCTTCTATTGCACCTAATGGCAACGAAGTAGTAAAAGTTACTTGGCTAACACCTATGAGTGAAGACTATGAGAACTGCACAGATGCGGGAGCAGAGAATTGGCATTTTTGCCTTGTTGCAAGAGTACATGACGGAGAAGAAATTATTGGCGAAGAAGAGAATCTATTAAATATGGGAGCATTTACAGAAAAGAATAACAATGTTGCTTGGAAAAATATTTCCATACTTAATAGCGAGTTTTCAAGAGCAGTTGTATCTATAAGCAACCCTTTTGATAATAGACATAACTTTTCATTAAAATACAAACACACTCCAAATCAAAACAATGAGGTAATACAAGATTTTGCTGATGTTTATATAACATTGAGTGATGGATTATTTAAGGTTTGGCAAGAAGGCGGAGAGAACTCACAGGGAGTAAAACAAGCAAGAGGCAACAAGTTTTTGATAACTGATAATGAGGTTGTTTTTGATAATCTAATATTGGAGCCTAACACATTACATACCATAGAGACAGAAGTTAATTTCTATACACAAAGGGAGCCAAAAATAAATAGTTTTGATTTTGATATAATACAATACTGCAATGATTGTGAAGAGAGTTTGATAGGAGGAGAGCATTACACAGCAATAAAAGATGGTAGCAAAGATTTTAAAGCCGTAGCGATAGAGGATAAGACCATAATGAAAGGGAATCAAGCCTCTTTTACTACCAATTTGATAAACGAGCAAGCAGATTATGTTTGGTATAATGAGCGGGGAGATACCCTAAGTTATGAACAAACATTGACAACAATTCCTATAAATAGTCAAAGTTATGTTTTGGAAATAACAGCAAAGGAAGACGGATATAAGGACAAAGATACAGTAAGCGTCAGAGTTAAGAGAGGAATAATAAACAGCATTACACCAAATCCTGCAAATATTACTTGTACAATAAATTATGAACTTTCAGAACAGGAGAGTAATGCAATGATAACAATAAGTAATATTATGGGAGTAGTGGTTTATTCTGAGAATTTAGAGAGTAGTCAAACCTCTAAAACCATTAACCTACAAAACCTTGCCTCAGGGCAATATACTTTACAAATAATATCAATAAACGAAACCTTAGACTCAAAAACCTTAATAGTGGAATAA
>JAUNWC010000041.1 GCA_030540495.1 Bacteroidota bacterium | reverse complement strand
TAAATTTCAAAACCAAAACACCACCAAACGGTTATCTTTTTAGGGTCTATAAAGTTTATTACATAAGGTGGATATAATGCTTGAAAATACACAACATCTATATTTTCGTCATTGATAATCTTAATATATTCCGACCATTTGTAAACGAGTGTTATCTTTTCTGTTTTATGTATGTATTTAAATTTATAGTCTTTTTGTTTAGAATAAAAAATGTACTTATTTTCTAAACTATTAAAAGAATCAAAGTATTCAGAAACAGAATCGAAGAATTTATCGTCTGGAAAGATGTGCAAAACTTTTATAGACATGGTTTTATTAAATTAATCGTTTTGTTAAATTATAAGTTATTACCTTAAAATTTGGATAATTCATTATATGTATATTTTTATTTGTTTCGTTTAAGTTTTGAAGATATAAAATTGATGATTATATCTTTTATCTCATAGTATTCTGAAAGTTTGGTTGCTTCGCAAAGAAGGACGCAAACGATGATGCCTGTAATAATTTGCATAGGTAGAACAATCCAATAGGAAAGTGGTAGGAATTTGAAGAAATAAACGCTTAAGGCAACTACGAAAGCCACGCCGTAACTTGGGGCAACATCTTTTAATTGTCGGAAAGATGGATAGTTTAACTTTTTTCCTGTATAATAAGAGTTGAGAAAGAAAGCGATTATTCCAGTGATGATAGAAGCAATCAACATCCAATAGATATTCACAAAGATACCCATACAGATAGGGAAAATGGCGATAATTTTCTTTACTATCTCAAGGGCAAGAAAGATGTCGCTACGACCTTGCACTTGCAACATGTTAAGGTTGATAGAATGCAGAGGAAATAGCGAAAGATTGATACAGATAAAAGGAAGAAAAGTTGCTGCTTGATGCCATTTTGGACCGATAAGGCAATAAATCAAAGGCTCTGCCACTGCACCCAAAGAAATCATACATATACAGGTAACAAGCATAGTGGTTTTGATTATACGTCTATAAGCGGCAACCAAACACACTTTGTCGTCTTGTATTTCGCTCATCACGGGGTAAGTAACACGTTGAACTATGGAAGTAAGATTGGCAGAAAAGATATTAGCATATTCATGGCTACGAGTATATTGTCCGAGAGTGTAATCGGTGTAGCATTTGCCGATAACTACTTGATATAATTGGCTCCAAATATTATTAAGCAAGCCACTTGTCATCATCTTCCAGCCAAAACCCCACATATAATGGAAACTTTTTTTGTTAAAATGAATAGTAGGCCACCAACGATTGAAAACCCATAGGCAAAGCGTGTAGATAAGTGTTTGCGAAAGTTTTTGAACGACTAAAGCCCACACGCCTAAGCCTGCAAATGCTGAACCTATACCTAACGCTCCACTGATGACAGCCGCAATGATAGAGGCTTTTGTTTTGGTTTTGAAGTCAATGCGTTTGGTAAGAATGGTCATCTGCGTGATGGATAGGGCTTGAAAGATAAGTATCAAGCCGATAGCCCGAACAAGCGAAGTTAGTTCTTGCCTTGCAAAGAAAGTGGCAATCAGAGGAGCAGAGAAAAACAATAGAACATAGAGAACAACACTTGCCACCATATTGATGATGAACATCGTATTGTAATCGTTGTTTGAAACGTCTTTCTTGCGTATCAAGGCACTTGAGAAACCGCTATCTACTATTCCACCCAAAACGGCGGTGAAGATAAGGCAAATACCTATCAAGCCGTATTCCGAAGGAGATAACAACCTTGCTAATACAAGTCCGACAAGAAACGTTATCCCTTGTCCTAAGAATGCATCAGCGGCCGACCAAAAAGTACCGCTAACAGTCTTGTCTTTAAGAGACTGATTTGTCATTGAGTTTAAGTAAAAAAAAGTTTTTTTTAATAGTAAAAAAAATAATCGCTTTCGTTGGTTTATGTTTTTGAAAACATCTAATATCAGAGCGAGAAGACTTAATCATAAGAAATTTTTCAACGGTTAATCTGCAAAGAAATCTTCACACAAGCGGGCTTTTGATAGAATTTCTGTTGGATAATTGCTATCTATAAGATTACTGTTCTGTTGCTTAAAGTAGTTCTTACTGCCTCCAATCCATCAAAAACTCTATAGCATCAAGATTTCTCAATAAAGCGTCTCATTCTTTCTTTTTGTTCAGAAGACTCAAAACAAGATGAAAAATAACAGTTCTCTATACTTATACCTTCTTCTAAACAACATTCGCAACCTTCTTGTATAGATTTCTTTGCAGATATTATTGCAGGAAATGAATTGACTTTGATTGAATTAATAAGTTTTAAACAATCTTGTAATAAAGTTTCTTGATTTGATATTTGGTTTATCAACCCAATAGACAGGGCTTCTTTTACATCAACTTTTTTCCCAGCATAAACCATTTCTTTTGTTTTGGAAATTCCCACAAGTCTTGTTAATTTGCGTACCAGAAAAGCCTGGTATTATTCCAAGACTTACTTCGGGTTGAGAGAAATTGGCGTTTTCGGTTGCTACTCTAAAATCACAAGCCATTGCTAACTCACATCCACCTCCTATTGCATAACCATTTACAGCAGCTATTGTGATTTTATTCAATGTTTCTATCTTTCTAAAAACGCTTGAACCTAATTTTGCAAAATCCAAAGCCTCTGTTTTTGACAATAGAGACATTTCCTTTATATCAGCACCTGCTACAAAACTTTTTCCAATTCCCGTTATTATAACAAAATGTATGCTATCATTATTACCTATAACAGTAATCACAGAATCTAACTCTCGCAACAATTCTCTATTTAAGGAATTTAATGTTTGAGTTTTGTTGATTCTTAACAGAAATATATCTTTTTCTAAAAAGGAGGTTTCTATCCATTCCATTTTATTCCCAATAATGATTAGTTGCTATTAACTCTCTATAATCTTTTTCGGTAACTCCTACCATTGTCAAATCTCTCCATTCTCCACGCTTGTAAACATAATCTCTTTTAACACCCTCTGCTTTCCAACCGCATTTGGTATACAGTCCCTTTGAAGCAACATTAGAATCAAACCAAGAACCGTCCAAACGATGTAAGCCTAATTCATCAAACGCATAACGCATTATAGCCATAACCGAATCAGTACCAACGCCCTTTGTTCTGTTTTTCTGATTTGCAAGTTTGATTCCGTGTGTGGCTCTTCTATTTTTCCAATCAATGTCGGTAAGCGTTGCAATACCCACAGCACCATCTCGAGGCGTTTCAATAACAAATCTGAAATTGTTATTATCCCAAAGATGCTTTTCAAACCAAGCCTGTTGCTGTTCATACGATAGTGGAAAAGCCCAACCAACTACCAAATTTTCAAGTTCTGCGTCATTGAACATATCACAAATCATGTGCATGTCTTCGAGTCTCATTGCTCGTAAAGTAACAATTTTTCCTTGTATATTCATAAAACTAATCTTTTTATGATTAGCCTTTCTTTTCTTACGAGAAATAATCGTCTTCTAATATTGCAAATTGTATTTGGTTTTTCCATTGTCCGTTTTTGAAGACGGAGTGTCGGAATATTCCTTCTTGTTTGTAACCGCATTTGAGGTGTAGTTTTATAGAAGAAACGTTATCTTCAAGCACGTGAGCGACTATGCGGTGAAAGTTTCTTTCCTTGAAAGCATAGTCAAGCAAAAGTTTGTAGGCTTTGGTCGCTAAACCTTTGCCCCAATAGTTGCGATTGCCTATAAGTACGTGCGAAATACCTGAGCGGTTTTGAAGATTAATATCCGTTATATATACATTTCCAATATGGAGATTATTTTCTTTAAGACAGACGGCTAATCTGATATTATTTGAATCTTTTATTGCATTTTCTATCCATTGCTTTTCATAAGTCTCAGATACAAAATACTTTACCCCCCCCAGCATAGACCAAATGCCCTCGTCTTTACGCCAGTGGATAGTGGTTTTATAGTCCTCAGGTTCAAAAGCCCGAAGATAAATTTCGTTAATTTCCATAAGATTTTTATCTCGTTATTATTTCTATTATTCTTTGCATATCTTCTTTGTTATATCTTTGGTCAATGGGTAGCGGGAGAAGAAAGGTTGTGAGGTATTCTTCTGCTTTGCCTTTGACCTCTGTGTCTTCAAGAACGTTAGACCAATATCTTGCTACAAAGATTTTGTTGGCTATTAGTTCTGCTCGCAAGTCCTCGTTTCCTATCAAATACGGATAGACCATAGGCACGTCTTCTGTTTGCAGACTTAGGTTTAACTCGTTGGAGTGTTGTAAAGCCTTGTGCAAGTAAAGGAAGTTTGCTCTACGTTGTCGGCTAACGCTGTTGTAGTCTATGGAGGACATTATTCTTTGCGTTAAGTTGCTCATCAAGTGAATATCCAAGTTGCAAAGGTTTTCGCTCTCTTGTCTGAAATCGTTGTAGCCTTCTTCTGCCGAGAGGTCTATGCGTTTAAGCAGGAAGTTCATTCGGTTAAAAGAAGTCTCTTGCTCAAACTCCTGCTCAAGTCTTTTGTTAGTAAAACAATATGCTCCGTCAGATACTCCGAAGAATTTACGACAAGTGTTGAAACTATCCACGTCCTTCAACGGCTCAGCGAAGAAAGCCTGAGTATTATCTATTATCAGATTAGAAGAATACTTTGTGGCTAAGGCTTTGACGTATTGTTGTTGCAAGCCATAGTAGTTGGTGTAAAGCAGTGCTTCATCGTCTTTTAAAGTAATATCGTCTATTAAGTGGAAGTCCTTATCAATATGATAAAACTCGTAACTGATGTTTAGTTTATTAAAAGGCTCAAACAAGACTTCGCAAGTATAATAAGGCAGGTAAACTTTCTTGTATTTGCGAAGGCGAAGTATGTATTCCAAACAATTTCTGCCCGTATTCAAGGCAAGTGCGTTAGGGTAATACTCTTTTGCTTTGGGCAACTCCAATTCAAAATAACCGCCAATGGCTTTTACATTTTGCTCCATAATCGTGTTTGTGTTTTTATTTGATTAGGAGCAAAAACATAATTTAAATTTCTTTTGACATCAAAAACTTGTTGCTCCTATCCTCTGTTTCCTTAAAACCGTAATGTTTATAAAAGTTATAGGCTTTTATATTCGTTTTATGTACTTCTAAAGAGATACGCTTAAAATACCTCCTCCTCCCCCCCCCCCATAGAATTTTCAAGTAGACTTAACATCCTTGTTGCCAAACCTTTACATTGATATTCTTGCTTTACACAAATCAAAGGAATGTAAAGTTCTTTCTTTTCAATGTTAGAATAGTATGCAACATAGCCCGATATTTTCTCTTCGTCATTGCAAAGTACAAAATCGGCATTATCGCTTAACTTCTTGCTATACTCCCGTAAATCTACATTGTTGCTAAGAGCAGGAGTGTATAACAAATCCGTCTCCTCTAACAAAGAAAAAACTTTGTTGGTTGTAAGTTTTTCTATTACTATATTCATAAGAATAAAAATATTGTTATTTGCTGAGTGGATACTACTATCTAACTTCTACTTGCAACCACTGAGACTGATTTTTATTAGTTTTTCCATATTTTTACTTGCGTTTATCATTTGTTCGTAGGTTTCAAAATGCAAGAAAACTATTCCCAAAGCCTTGCCCGCTCCGTCAAAAGCCTCTACTCTCTCGCCTTGTTGTTTGTAGATTACTTTGCGATAAATATTCTTTTCTATGCTTTCGGAATATTCCACTTTGTTGAAAATGCCGTCCTTATAAGAATGCAAAACATAGGTCATAAAACAACCTTCCTTCTTTTCAATCCTAATTTCAGGCTCTTTGCCCATGGCTGCTAATACGTTTGCTTTAACCAAATCTACTCCAAAAGCATCCGAAAGTTGAATAGGTATCATATTGCCTCCCGCTCTCGGTCCAAGTTCAAGGAAATGAACATTGTCTTGTTTGTCAAGAATTATCTCTATATTCATCTCCCCAAAACCTATCCCCAAACTACTTACAAGTCTTTGCAACTCTCTGTGTACGTTCTCGGTTTGTTTTTCAGTAAGCCCAGAGGGTTTTTTTTCCCCGATGGGAACTAATCCTTTACCCTCCTCTCCTCTCAAACAAGACATTTCTCCAAAAAGCATTATTCTTCCTTGCCAAACGAATATATCGCCTCCTATAACCTCAGGAAAGCCTCTTTGAATAAATTCCTCTATTATTAAAACCTTGTTTCTTGAATAGCCCTCAGCATAATTGATGGCCCTTCGTAAATCTTGCGTATTTTCCAATTTTGTAACGCCTTTGCTACCCGAAGAATCAGTAGGTTTTACTATTATAGGAAGGTCAAAATCTTTGATTTTCTCTTTTATTATCTGCAAATCTTCGTTTGGTGAAAAAGCATAATGCTTTGGACAAGCAAAACCATTGTCTTGCAAAAAATCTCTAAACTTATGTTTTATGCCCAACACTTCCACCGCAGAAGAAGGATTGCTTGGCAAACCTAACATTTGTGCAACAATGGCAGCAGGCAAAGCAGCAGGGTCAGAAGCGTATGCAAGAATGCCACTAACTTTTTCTTCTTTGGCTATCTTATAAACGGCTTCAACGTCAGTTGTGCTTGCATTGTAGTATTTATCAGCCACATACTGACCGGGATTGTCTTTAAGATAGTCACACAAAACCGTATAGTACCCCAATTCCTTTGCCTTTTTTATAGCAACAACTTGCTGAAAAGAGCCACCTAATAATAAAATCTTTTCCATTACTTATTTTTATTTCTTTTCTAACCTTTCCTTAAAGAACTCTCCTGCCGAGGTAGAATAAATCGAGTGTAACGTTTCTATTACATCTAACGAGGTCAAAGAGTTTATTTCTATTATCTTGATTTTGTCTTCATTGGTTATGCAAAAATCTATTCCTATGTAAGAAAGTTGTGGCAAAGTATCTGCAACCGAGTGTGCTACTTCAACAATTTCATTCCACATAGGAATACTTCCTTTTAATTCTATATCATTATCTGGATGTTTATCAATTTGAATATTCTTTGAATCCTCTCCTATAATATTACCTCCTTGATAGTTACCATTATTGATAAAAGTTAAAACGCCACCACGATTATAATTTTCTACAAATTTGCTTTTCTTTGTACCTATACGCATAAAAGAAATTATCTCTCTCCACTCTCCTCTTTTCATCTTGCCCATAGTATATCTAAGACAACCGACAGATTTGTCGCAATATTTGGCAAATTCTTTATGTGGAAAAAGATACTCTGTAATTATGTATCCCTTTAATTCTTTTATCCTTTTTACAAATCTTTCTCGGCTAAAAGCCTGCTCATTAAGATAAAAGAGATTTTCTTCTTCATTCCATTGAGCCTTATAGAAACCAACTCCCAAACTTCCTTTAACCAACTTAAAAGCCAAAGTCTTTTTGTCTTCTAATAGTTTGGCAATACCTTCTGCGTTTAACTCATAGACAACCTTATCCAAATCAGGCAAAGCAAGAATTTTGTCTTCTATTTGATAATAATAGTCAGGCAAATATCCACCTGCTTTTGTGCCCGAAAGAATGTATTTAAGCGTTAGTTTGTCATCTATCCAAAAACTATAATTGCCATTGAACGGATGCAAACAACAATATTCTCTTGTAGAAAGATAACTTTTTCTATTCTTCTTGGTTATTCCACAGACTTGCCAATCATTGTAAGACCAGCCTTTAAGGTGCGTCTTGATTATTGTAAAAAACTTGCTTTTGTTTTGTTTGTAATCATTGATATAAACGGAAGTTAACATCCACCCCCCCCCTATAAGAGCCTATGTTATAGGCTTTTGTACAGAACCAATGATAAATTTTTCTTGATAATGAGTTTTTCATACTTATCTAACAATACAATCTAACACTCTTTGAATATCTTCCTCGCTTAATTGATGGTGCATAGGCAGACAGATAACTTGTTCAGCCATCTTGGTTGCGTTTGGAAGGTTTTCTGGTTTTGCACTTTCCAAACCTCTGTAAGTTGTGAAAGAAGAGATGAGAGGATAGAAATAACGGCGACCTAAGACGTTACGGTCTTTCATTTGGAAATAAAGTTCGTCTCTCGTCTTGCCATATTTATCTTTATCCACAAAGATAGGGAAATAAGAATAGTTGTGTTTTACGCCCGGCATATCGTCAAAGAAACTTATTCCCTCTATATTTCTTAAAGCCTCACGGTATCGTATTGCCACCTGATGACGTCTTTCTATAGCCCAATCCACTTGTTTAAGATTCAAAAACCCGTAAGCCGCTCTGACTTCGTCCATTTTGGAGTTTATGCCCGGAGCAACAACTTCCGTCTCGCTTGCAAAACCAAAGTTTTTCAAATAATCTATGTGTTTCTTGGTCCTCTCGTCGTGCATAACCAAAGCACCACCTTCAATAGTGTTATAAACCTTTGTAGCGTGGAAACTTAGCGTTGCCATATCGCCTTGGTTGAGGATGCTGACGTTATTGACCTTTACTCCAAAAGCATGGGCAGCATCGTACAAGACTTTTAAGCCATATTTATCGGCAATATCTTGTATTGCCTTAGTGTCACAAGGCTTACCATATACATGCACGGGCAGGATAGCCGTAGTTTTAGGAGTTATGGCTGCCTCTATTCTTTCGGGGTCAATATCTCCGGTTTTTGGGTCAATATCAACAAAGACAGGCTTGATACCATTCCACCAAAGAGCGTGAGTGGTGGCTACAAAACTATAAGGCGAGGTTATCACTTCACCTGTTATACGCATAGCCTGTAAAGCAGTAATCAAAGGCAAGGTGCCATTGGTGAAAAGGCTGATAAAAGGAACGCCAAGATATTCGGCTAATTCTTTTTCTAATTGTCTGTGAAAACTACCATTATTGGTTATCCATTTGCTATCCCAAATCTTTTGCATCAAAGCATTTAACTCACTAAGATTAGGCAATAGCGGAGAAGTAACCGTTATCTGCGAATTATTCATTGTAAAAAATTTTTTAATTGATATTCTTGTTTGTCTTCAAATGTTTGAAGTTTAATATTTAAGTGCTTGAAGTTTTACTTATAACAACCTATGCTAACTTATGCTAACTTATAACAACCTATAAGGAGCCGTAGGCTCCAACTTAAAATAATCTATGCTAACCTATTATAACCTATAAAAACCTACCAAAAAACAGAGAATCGGTTTACTGAGAATCAATCAGTTAGAAAAAAAATTTTTGCAAATGCTTGCA
>JAUNWC010000344.1 GCA_030540495.1 Bacteroidota bacterium | reverse complement strand
TGGAAAAAAGACAAAGAGTTTCAAAGAGATTGTTTGATTTTTACTTTATTTCATGGACAAAATAGGATAACATGTAAAGAGGGAATAAATCATTGGATACCATTTAAGGAAGAAGAAGTTGAAGCGAGAGAAAGATATAAGAGTCATTTTATGATGGATTTTCTCAACGGCAAGATAAAGCCAAGCAAAGAAAAGCAAACAAGCATAGCAGAGAAAGAAAAGAACGAAATAGATTTATCTTCTGAGCCTATAATCGACAATCTTTCCACTGAGGCTAAGGCTGTTTACACGGCAGGTAAAGAGTTGTGGAAATACTACCATTCAAAGAAAGATTCTAACCCTGATGCCTCTTATTATGATATTAGGGAATACTTTCAAGGCAGGGGTAAAAATGGTAGAATGAATAACAGCAGTTCAGACGAAAAATACAACGACCTAATCTCCGATTTAAGAGAAAAGCAAAAGGACTTAGCCGATAAGATAGCAAAAAAAGTCTATGAATATGGCTTTTTGGTATAGGTGGAGGCATATTCTTGTAGGTTAGAATAGGTTGGAATAGGTTAGCATAAGTTAAGATAAGTTATAATAATAGACAAAAATTATGAAAAAAAATCCTTTTGCAACTTTGACTATAGCAGGAAGTGATTCAATAGGAGGTGCTGGCATTCAGGCGGATATAAAAACAATGAGTGCCTTAGGTTGTTATGCAACTTCTTGTATAACTGCAATTACTGCTCAAAATACTATGGGAGTAAAAAGAGTGGAAGCAATAAGTTCTCAATTGCTTTTTTCTCAAATAATTTGTGTTTTAGAGGATATGAATATACTTGCAACAAAAACGGGTATGATATACACCGCTGAAAACGTATTTGCAATAAAACACTCTTTAACTCAAATGAATTATAAAGGCAAACTTATTATAGACCCTGTTTTGATAGCAACCTCAGGTGATGCTCTCGCAAGGGAAGATTTTATACAAACACTTGTTCAAGAATTATTTTCTATGGCAGACCTTGTTACTCCTAACTTGTATGAAGCAGAAACTATCAGCAAAGTTTCTATAAAGAATAAGGAAGATATGACCAAGTCGGCAAAAAAAATACAATCTCTTTATGGAGCAAAAAATGTTTTAATCAAAGGAGGACACCTACAAGAGAATGAAATGACAGACGTTTTGCTAACAAGTGAAGGAGAAATAGAGTTGTATTCTTTACCAAAACTTGAGGCAAACAATACACATGGCACGGGTTGTAGTCTTTCCTCTGCGATATGTTCTTTTCTCGCCTTAGGACAGGGTATGCAAGAGGCTATTTTTAATGCAAAAAACTATGTACATACTGCTATAAAAGAGGCTAAGGGTATAAATTTAGGACATGGACACGGAAGTTTGAATCATTTTTTTGCACCACAAAAAATGAAAACAATATAATATTTTAGACTACCTTCATAACAGAAAAATACACTCTCTCTTATGAAAAAAGTTCTCTTTCTACTTTTATTACAAATGTTTTGCCTTCTTGCCTTTGGACAAGTGG
>JAUNWC010000343.1 GCA_030540495.1 Bacteroidota bacterium | reverse complement strand
GACCAACTTGTAGAGCAAGGACTTCTACTTTGGCAAAGAGAAAATATATACTAAGTTTTTTTGTTGTTTGTAAAATGCTTGGAAATGAAAATACTTGTTACAGGAGCAAAAGGATTTGTTGGAAAAAATCTAATAGCACAACTATATAATATAAGGGATAATAAGGCTCGTTGGTATAGTTTAGATAATGGCATTGAAGTGCTTGAATACGACCAAGATAGCGAAAAAAAAGAAAATGATTTTTGCGTTTTGGAGGCTTACTGCAAAGAGTGTGATATTGTTGTGCATCTTGCCGGTGTTAATAGGCCAAAAAATAATGAAGAATTTAAGCAAGGAAATTTTTCTTTGTTGGAGCGGTTGTTAAACCTATTGAAAAAACACAATAACCTCTGTTCTATAATTCTTTCTTCCTCAATTCAAGCAGAACTTAATAACCCATACGGAGAGAGTAAACTATTGGCAGAGAATTTGTTAAAAAACTATGCAAAAAGCACAGGGGCAAAAATAAAAATATATAGGTTTAGCAATATTTTTGGCAAATGGGCAAAAGAAAATTACAATTCTGTTGTGGCAACATTTTGTTATAATATAGCAAGGGAAAAACCTATACAAATAAACAACGAGGATAATAGGTTGAATTTGATATATATAGACGATGTTGTGGATAATATAATTAGGAATATAGAGCAATTGACAAAAGGCAACGAGGCTGAGCAGAACCCAAGTATTCCTTCTTATAGCGTAACGGTGGGAGAATTGGCAGAGAAAATTTATTCTTTTTCTCAAGTGAATAATAATCTTGCTCTCCCAAATATGACTGATGATTTTACAAAAAAACTTTATGCTACTTTTCTTTCCTATATGCCGGCGGATAAGTTATGTTTTGATTTGCAAACAAAAACAGATGAAAGAGGTTCATTTACAGAAGTGTTCAAAAGTTTGCAGGGGGGACAAATATCTATAAATTCCTCTAAACCTAAGGCTATAAAGGGGCAGCATTGGCACAATACAAAGGTGGAAAAATTCATAGTACTCAAAGGCTCCGGGCTTGTGAGAATGAGAAAGATAGGTTTGGATAAAAATGCCCTACCCTACCCTATTACAGAATATTTATTGAGCGAAGAAAAAATAAAAATCTTGGATATAATTCCCGGTTATACTCACAGTATCAAAAATATATCGGATAAAGAGGATTTGATTTTTCTTATTTGGTCAAACGAAGAATTTAATCCTCAACGACCAGATACTTATTACGAAGAAGTTTGACACAGGCACAGCCTCCTTATAAGTTAGCATAGGTTACAGCCTGAGGCTGTTCTATAAGACTTTATAAGCGTATAACACAAAAGTAATGGCTTGCCCTCCTATAACAACTTATGCTAACTTATAGGAGCCAAAGGCTCCAACCTAAAATAACCTATCAACCGGCTTTGCCCAATAAAACAGCCTGTGGCTGAGAAATCGGTTTACTGAGAATCAATCAGTTAGAAAAAAAATTTTTGCAAATGCTTGCACAGGTCAAATTTTCTTCGTAACT
>JAUNWC010000342.1 GCA_030540495.1 Bacteroidota bacterium | reverse complement strand
TCTTATTTTAAATAGTTTGTGTAAATTTGCATTCTTGTAATTTATAATTTGTAACTTGTAAGTATGATATCATGTCAATAACAGAACAAAAAGACACTACCATGTTATTTTCTTGCCGAGCAAGTATGTATTTAGCCGAAGAAATTGCTAAAATATACGAAAAACCGCTTAGCAAAAGTACTTGTTTGCAATATGCAGACGGAGAATTTCAACCCTCTTTGGACGAAGGAGTAAGAGGCAAAGATGTTTTTATTATACAATCAACCTTTGCACCGGCTGACAATATTTTGGAATTGTTGATGATGGTGGATGCAGCCAAAAGAGCCTCTGCCAAAAGCATCATAGCAGTTATTCCTTATTTTGGCTTTGCTCGTCAAGATAGAAAAGACAAGCCAAGGGTTCCTATAGCAGCCAAATTAATAACCGACCTTTTGCAAGTGGCAGGCATAAATCGTATAATAACTATGGACTTGCACGCTGACCAAATACAAGGATTTTTCAACATCCCTGTAGACCATTTGGTAGCCTCCTCTATCTTTATTCCTTATCTTAGAGGTTTGTATTCCAATGTTGATAATGTTCTGTTTGCCTCTCCTGATTCTGGTGGAGTAAAACGTGCTAACGAATATGCAAAAAATCTTGGCACTGGCTTTGTTATGTGTTACAAACATAGAGAAAAACCTAACGCAGTAGCATCCATGCAACTTATAGGCAATGTAAAAGACAAAGATGTTATTTTGGTGGATGATATTGTGGATACTGGCAACACTCTTTGCAAAGCAGCCAACTTAATAAAAGAAGAGGGAGCAAGAAGTGTAAAGGCTATGATTACACACCCTGTGCTTAGTGGAGAAGCAGTAGAGAAAATAGAAAATTCTGCAATAGAAGAACTTTTGATAACCAATACCATACCTTTGAAAAAAGAGAGCAAAAAAATCAAAGTTCTTTCCGTAGCACCTTTGTTTGCAGAGGCTATACGTAGAGTAGAATGTTGCGAAAGCATAGCAAATCTTTTTGAATTAAGTGTAAAACACGTTGGTTTGCAAACTAAGTTTTAGTTTTTCATATTAATTTAATTTTTTTAATTTTCTAAGTAGCAATTTCTATAAACAGAAATTGCTACTTTTGTATAAATTAGAGGCTGTGCTCCTTATAGGTTGTTATAGGTTAGCATAAGTTGAGATAGGTTGGAGCCTACGGCTCCTAATAGGTTAGCATAGGAGACTTTATAAGCGTATAACAAAAAGTAACGGCTCTGCCCTCCTATCGTAACTTATGCTAACCTATAAGGAGGCTTTGCCTCCAACCTATGCTAACTTATGCTAACCTATCCCAACCTACCAAAAACCTACCAAAAAACAGAAAATCGGTTTACTGAGAATCAATCAGTTAGAAAAAAAATTTTTGCAAATGCTTGCACAGGTGAGAAAATCTTCGTAACTTTGTAAAAAGAAATACACCTTCCTTATTTTTCTCCATTTTCACCCACGTAACTACTTGATAATCAGCGAGAACGAATCTTCGTTTTATTTTCTCGAAAGCAAG
>JAUNWC010000040.1 GCA_030540495.1 Bacteroidota bacterium | reverse complement strand
ATAACAACCTATGCTAACCTATAAACCGGCTTTGCCTATAAAACAGTCTGTGGCTGCAACCTATAACAAAAAGAGGATACTCTTTTTTGAGTATCCTCTAATAAAATAATTTAATCTTTATTTTTTATTCTATTATGAGTTTCTTTGCATTGTTATTTATTCTTACAAAATAAACTCCACTTTCCCATTTATTAAGATTAACTTTTAATAATCCCTTTGGAGCATTTGAGTTTTGATAAACTACAACTCCACTTAGATTGGTTATCAACACATTGCTATCGTTTTCTTTTATACTAACAAATAGGAAGTCTTTTGCAGGGTTAGGGTACATTTCAAAACTTTCTTCTCCATTAACCTCATTTATAGAAGAAGTAGAGATAACGCTAAGGTTGAGAGTTACAACACTATCGCAACCATTTATTGTTTGAAGTTCAAGGGTATATGTTCGTTAAATCCGTTCTCTGTGTATGTTTCTCCCTCGTTTATGTTTGCGTCTATGCTTAGAGAATAGGAAGGATTGACTACCAAATTTAGAGTAACTGTGCTGTCACATCCGTCCAAAGTTTGCAAATTAGCAACATAAGTACCTTCTTGTGAGTATGTGGTATTGTTAAATTCAAAACTTTCTCCCTCACAAATACTCTCGTTTAATGTTGTCGTTACATTTTCGCAAGGCAAAGTTTCTACTACAAGGTTGAGAGTTATAACACTATCGCAACCATTTATTGTTTGAAGTTCAAGAGTATATGTTCCGCTTTGACTTTCGTTAAATCCGTTGTCTGTGTATGTTTCTCCCTCGTTTATGGTGTCGTTTATAGTTATAGCATAGACAGGATTAACGCTTAGTATAAGCACTTGTATTTCTGCCACTCCTCCTTCTCCAACGCTTAGAGTGTCAAAATATACACCTGCTTCTGTCTTTTCCTCTCCTTTAAAAGTATAACTATCTCCCATACAAATACTTTCTGCTATGGTATCGTATGTTGAATTTGGGTTAGTGATATAATTTAAAGAAAGATTATCTACTCCAAGCAAAGTATATACATTATCGTATGGCACACCTACTCGCAAAGAAATATACCTGCCTGTGCCAGTGTACTGAGAAAAATCAACCGTATAATGAGTCCAAGTTTGATTAGGCGCTATAATGGTATCTACCTCAACAAAAGTACTGATATCCAAAGGGTCATTCATAACTCCGATGACAAGTTTTCCTGATGTATAGTTGGTTACATCCAATTGTAACTCCAAAGTATTAACGGCGATATTATCTCCAAGTTCTGGCAATGAAACAACCATTTGCTCTGTTCCATCTGCACCTAAGAAAGCCAACCAATTAGAACCATTATATCCATTAACCAATGTGGTAGGGTAATACATTCCTTGATAAAAATCATATCCTATCCATTTCCAACATTCTGGTATTTCACTCCATTCCCAACCGTTGAAATTCTCTTTGAATGGTAAGGTGGTTATTTTGCTACAAGTATCGGCAGGATTATCGCTTGTGGCTAACTCTGGTCCTGTTATATCATCCACAAAGAACCAAGTATAAGAGCCATAATCAGCAAAAACTATAGCCACATAAATATCCTGCCCTACATATGTAGATAAATCCACCTCGTATTCATCCCAACCAGTAAATAATTCGGAGGTTTCTACCTGCAAAAGCGGAGTTGTGCTGAAATCTTCCTTAGCATTAGAAGAAGTGGAAACAAGAACAGAAAACTTTCCATAGCCATTTGGAGAAAAATTATCCACAAACAAATTAAATTTAAAGGAATCATTTGAGGAAGTTATACTTAATTTTGGGCTTATCATATAGATTTTTGAATTCTCGTCCATACAATATTGAAACAGCAACCATAGGGAGTTCTCTCCACTTAAAGCCCTACCCGAATAGTATGAATTGTCCTCAGTATCTTCAACCCAAATAGAAGCCTCCAATTCGTTTTCTTCTTCTTGTTCTCCATCAAGAATAAAAGTCCAATCAGAAGGCAAAGTTGTTGAAGCATCAAAGTTTTCGTTCAAAGTGTTTTGTCCGTAGCCCACGAAAAACAAGGCTACAAGTGTTGTTAATAGAATCAATTTCCTTTTCATTTTTTATATCATTTTATTAGTTATTTATTCTCAAAATTTGAATTTGCAAAAGTATACACTTTACACAACCCTTGCAATACCGAAAAGTAGGTATTTTTATAAACAGAAATAGGTAGAAAATATAAACAATAAAAAAGAAAGGATTGACGTTATTTTAGTGTTAAAATCATAGATATGACAGAGGATATACAGGCAATAAAAAGGAAGTTTGGCATACTTGGAAACAACAAAGAGTTAAACCGAGCAATAGAAATAGCCTCAAAAGTTGCTATAACTGATATGAGTGTTTTGGTTATGGGAGAAAGTGGTGTGGGCAAAGAGGTTTTTTCTAAGATTATTCACCAAAGCAGTGCAAGAAAACACAATAAATACATTGCTGTCAATTGTGGTGCCATACCCGAGGGAACTATAGAGAGCGAACTTTTTGGACACTTGAAAGGCGCTTTTACTAACGCCGACAGAGACCGCAAAGGTTATTTTGCAGAGGCAGACGGAGGTACTATCTTTTTGGACGAAGTGGGAGAATTGCCTTTGGGAATGCAAGTAAAGTTGTTGAGAGTATTGGAGGCGGGTGAGTTTTTGCCTGTGGGTTCTTCCAAACCTTTGCATTGCGATGTAAGAATAGTAGCAGCAACAAATGTTAATCTTCTCAAAGCAATAGAGAAAGGGACATTTAGGGAGGATTTGTATTATCGTTTGAATCAAATCTCCATAACCATACCCCCGCTTAGAGAAAGAAAAGACGATATTTATATGCTCTTTATGAGGTTTGCAGTAGACCAAGCAGAGAAATATCACATTCCTCACATATCTCTCACCGAAGAAGCGAGAGAATACCTAAAACAATATACTTGGAAAGGAAACGTAAGGCAGTTAAAAAACATTGCTGAGCAAATATCCATAGTAGAAACCTCTCGCTCCATAGATGCACAAACTCTTAGAAGATATATTCCTATGGAATCGGCTTTGCCTGTGGTCTTTGATGGTACTAACACAGAGAGGCAATTTGACGATATGACGCAAATAATATTACAAAACAAAAGAGATATAACAAACATAAAAGCAGAACTTGAACAATTAAAAGAAATAGTAAAAACCATTATTACCAATGGTCATCTTGCCACCACTCCACTAATAGGTTCTTCTGTGCATAATCATAACAATGAAAACGATATTATTGATATAGAACTAAATGGAGAGCAAAATCTAAACATTGGAGATTTGAAAAAACAGGCAATAATAGATGCATTAAAAAAACACAATGGCAAAAGAAAAGAAACGGCAGAGGAGTTGGGAATAAGTGACAGAACATTGTATAGAAAAATAGTGGAATACGGGTTAAAGGGAAATAAGGATGTATAACTTTGTTGCTAAGGCAAAACAAATAGAGAAAAAAAAAGAAATAAAACTTCTACTACCTTCTTCCAAAAGCATTAGCAATCGTTTGCTTATTATTAGGTATTTATCTGAAAGAAAAGATATTATAGAAGACTTATCAGATAGTGGCGATACTCTATTGTTAGACAAATTTATCTCAGAAGTAGAAAAAGGAGAGAACAAGAAGTTTTGTTGTAAAAATGCAGGAACAACAACAAGGTTTCTTATCGCTTTGCTATGCCTTGCGAAAGGAAAATGGATAGTAGAGGCAAGCGAAAGAATGAACAAAAGACCGGTAAAAGACTTGTTGCTTATTCTCAAACAATTGGGAGCAAATATAGAATATAATACCATAGAGCATCCTTTTCCTATTATGATAGAGGGAGGACCATTGGAAAGTAAAAACAGCATAAGGATAGAAAAACAACTTACAAGCCAAATAATCAGTGCTTTGCTTTTGATTTCTCCGTATATAAAGGGCGGTTTGTCCATAAGGTTAGCAAAACAACAACCTTCATTTTCTTATATAGAACAAACCATTGCTTTGGCAAACACCTTTGGAGCAAAAATCTCAATTAAAGACAAGATTATTTTATCGCAAGAATCAAATTATCAGTTCAAAAAAACAAGAGTAGAAAAAGATTACTCTTCGCTTTGTTTTCTTTTGTCTTTTGTGAGTGTTTGGCAGTTGGAAAATGTGTTAGTCCAAGACTTATACCCAAGCGATTTGCAAGGAGATTATAAGGCAATAGAGATGTTTAAAGAGTTGGGCGTAGAGGTTGTCTTTTTGGAAAAATATGCCAAATTGTCATACAATCCTGAGTTTTTTTCAGAGAATAGAGACTTGGAATTTGATTTGACAAACACCCCCGATGTTTTTCTTCCTTTGGCTGTAAGTATGTATTGCAAAGGAGTAAGAGGAAAGATATTAGGGCTCTCTTCTCAAAAAGTTAAAGAGTCTAACAGATTGGAAAACATAGCAAGAGAGTTAAACAAAATGGGCGAGAGATGCTCCATAGATAAAGATAGTTTTATAATAGAGAAAGGGAAAGTAAGCAAAGAAATAAGCCCTTGTTTTGATTCATATAACGACCACAGAATAGTAATGGCTCTAATCGTTTGCTCTGCTATGTGTAAAGAAATATATTTTGACAATATTGTTTGTGTAGAAAAATCTTGGCGCAATTTTTGGAAGGATGTTGTAGAATTGGTTGAGGTTCGCTCTGCCTAATGTAAGTGATTTAAGATTTTTTTTATAAATTTGCAATTTAGTTTTACTATTTTTAAATATAGCAAAGGGAAAAACAGATGATGAAGGGTTTCACAAAGAATGCTCAAGAGGTAATGAAAAATGCCACAGACGAGGCAGCACGTTTAAACTATCCTTTAATAGGTGTTGCACCTATTATGCTCGGTATGCTAAGAAACAAAACCTGTATTGGTTTTCAGATTATAAGCGATTTTGTCGATGATATAGACACATTTAAGCAACAAATAGAAGAAATCACAGAGCAGGATGCTATGAGAGAGGTGCAACCAGACGGAAAAAACAACACTCCTTTCTCTACCACTGCCACTCAGGCTATAATATTGGCAAGACTTTCTACTAAGGTTATTTTTTCTCAAAACATAGGCACAATACATCTTTTGCTTGGTATATGCAAACTAAAACAATCACCAGTAAAAGACTTGTTTGAACAATATAATATTGGATATGATGCGGTTTTAGACCACTTTAACAATCGTAATAAACAACAAGGACATACTCCTATAATAAAAGCAGAAAGTTTTGAGATAGTAATACCTACTATTTTTCAGAACTTTGACCCAGATAACGAAACAGGACAAGACACACCGCCCTCTATTCGCAAAGGCACAAAGAGAAAAAAAGACGAGGACAAAGAAAACACACCTTACTTAAATAACTTTGGAAAAAATCTCTCTCTTGCTGCACAAGAAGGTAAATTAGACCCAGTAGTAGGAAGAGAAAAAGAAACCGACCGTATTATTCAAATACTTAGCAGACGCAAAAAAAACAATCCTGTTCTTATAGGCGAGGCAGGAGTAGGCAAAAGTGCCATAGTAGAAGGTATTGCCCAAAGAATAGCAAGCAAAAAGATTCCTTATACATTGGCAAACAAAAAAATCTATACCTTAGACCTTGCTTCCGTTGTAGCGGGAACAAAATACAGAGGTCAGTTTGAAGAAAGGCTTAAAGGACTTATTTCTGAATTGCAACACCATCCAGAGATAATTATATTTATAGACGAAATACATACTATGATAGGAGCCGGCGGAGCAGAGGGAAGTTTGGATGCGTCTAATATACTCAAACCTGCTCTTGCAAGAGGGGAAATACAATGCATAGGTGCCACAACCATAGAAGAATATCGCAAATACTTTGAGACAGATAAGGCTTTGGACAGACGTTTTCAGAAAATACAAATAGAGCCAGAAAATATAGAGGAAAGTATAATTATACTAAACAATATAAAATCTACTTATGAAGATTTTCATAAGGTAAGATATACTCCTCAAGCCATAGAAGCCTGCGTGAAATTGTCTCAAAGGTATATTACTGACAGATTTTTGCCCGATAAAGCCATAGATGTTTTGGACGAAGCAGGAGCAAAAGCGCATGTATTGAATATCAAACTTCCTCAAACAATATTGGATTTGCAAAAGGAAATAGAATCCATTAGAGCAGAAAAAGAAAAATATGTGAGAAAACAGGAGTTTGAAAAGGCTAATGCAGTAAAATACAGACTTGCTGAATTGGAAGAGGATTTGAAACAACAGAACTCTGATTGGAATAATCAAATAACCAACAACCCAATAGTAATAACGGAGGAAGACATAGCAAAGGTTATTGCAAATATAACAGGAGTAGAGATAAATAAGGTTTCTAAGGACGAGACTCTCCGTTTGCTAAATATGGAAAACATATTAAACCAAAAAGTAATAGGACAACAGCAGGCTATTGTAAGAATTTCCAAAGCCATAAGGCGTTCTCGTACTGGGTTAAAAGACCCTAAACGTCCTATAGGTTCATTTCTTTTTGTTGGAGCAACAGGAGTAGGAAAAACCTATTTGGCAAAAACTTTGGCAGAATATTTATTTGATTCCCAAAAGAATCTTATCCGTATAGATATGAGCGAGTATATGGAGAAATTTTCTGTATCAAGACTTATAGGCGCACCTCCTGGATATGTGGGTTATGACCAAGCAGGACAACTAACCGAGGCAGTAAGACAACATCCTTATTCTATAATACTTTTTGACGAAATAGAAAAGGCGCATAGAGATGTGTTTAATATACTTTTGCAGATATTAGACGAAGGACATATTACCGACTCACAAGGAAGACAGGTGGATTTTAAGAACACAGTTATAATAATGACCTCCAATGTAGGCTCCAGAACTCTACAAGATTTTGGAACAGGTGTCGGTTTTTCCACTACTCAAAAGGCAAGTAATATAGATAGTTTGAACCAAAATGTAATCAACAAAGATATACAAAAGACCTTTGCTCCCGAGTTTTTGAATCGTATAGACGATATTGTATTTTTCAATAGTTTGACTGATAAGGAATTGATTCAAATAGTGGATTTGGAATTAAAAGATTTGAAAGAAAGACTAAGTAACTTGGGCTATTCTATTAGAGTAACCGAAGGAGCAAAACGATATATATTGGATACTGACACAAAGCGAGCCTTTGGCGCAAGACCTATAAAACGTGCTATACAAAAAGAAATAGAAGACCCATTGGCAGAATTGCTTTTGGAAAACAATGATGGTAAAAAGGATATAGAAATAAGTATTCAGAAAGGCAAAGAAAAAGGATTGAAATTTGAATTAGTATAAGGTGAATAAGATTAAAACATTTTTAAGGGAGTTGGGTGAATATGTGCTTTTGATGAAAGAAGCCTTCAATCGTCCTCAAAACAATAAAGTTTTTTTTGGACGAATGATTTTTGAAATGAAAGCACTTGGAATAGATAGTATAATTATTGTTTTGATAATAAGTGTATTTGTAGGTGCGGCCATTGTTATACAATTATTATTGAACATCAATGGACCTATGTATCCGAGTTGGGTTTATGGTTTTGCCTCTCGCAAAGCAATAGTATTGGAACTTGCTCCCACCATAATTTCCCTTATACTTGCCGGCAAATGTGCCTCACGTATAGCCTCAGAACTTGGAACACAACGAATAACAGAGCAAATAGATGCTTTGGAGGTTATGGGGGTGAATACAGCGTCGTATCTTATTTTGCCCAAAATAGTAGCCTGCCTTATATTCTTTCCTTTGCTTATGGTTATGAGTATCTTTTCGGCTTTGATAGGCGGACTATTAGGTGCTTTGCCCATGGGAATTATAACTTATTTTGAATATGTGGAGGGTGTGCGTTTGGAATTTGGCACGGGAGAAATAATCTATGCAATAGTAAAGGCTATTATCAATGCACTAATAATTTCTTCCATAGCCTGTTATAGAGGTTATACTCTTAAAGGAGGAAGTGTGGAAGTAGGACAAGAAAGCACCAAAGCAATAGTTCAAAGTAGTATTGTTATAATGGTTTTTAATATTTTAATAACCTCTTTATTTAATTAGTAGTCTATGATAAAGGTATCGCATATAAGCAAGTATTTTGGTGAAAGAAAGATTTTGAATAATATAGACACCGTTTTTATGCCCGGCAAGTGCAACCTTATCATAGGACAATCGGGCAGTGGTAAAACTGTCTTGCTTAGGACTATAGCGGGGTTGTATCAACCAGAAGAGGGCTTTGTTTCATACGATGAAAGAGTATTCTCTAATATGACAAGGGAGCAAAAAGTGGAGTTAAGAAAAGACATAGGTTTTATTTTCCAAGAGGGTGCTTTGTTTGACTCCATGTGTGTGGAAGAAAATATTATGTTTCCTTTGCGTATGTTTACAAGACAAAAAAGAAAGGAAAGATTGGAAAGAGTTAATTATTGTTTGGAAAGGGTTAATCTAAAAGGAGTAAATAAAATGTTTCCTTCGGAACTTTCGGGAGGTATGCGCAAACGAGTAGCCATAGCCCGAGCCATAGCAGCACAACCAAAATATCTTTTTTGCGATGAACCTAACTCTGGGCTTGACCCTATTACCTCCATATTGATAGACAAACTTATAATGGATATTACCCATGAGTTTAATATGACCACAATAGTAAATACCCATGATATGAATTCCGTAATGGAAATAGGTGAGAACATAATATTTATAAACAAAGGAGAACTTTGTTGGCAAGGCAATAGCAACAATATACTTTCCTCAGATAATAAACACCTTAATGATTTTGTATTTTGTTCTGCTTTGACCAAAAAGATAAAAGAAAAAGGATGAAGTAAAAAGTTGATTAACTATGAATTTTCTATCAAATAAAAGACAAATATTTGTTTATATAAACAGGGTTATTCAAGTACTAATAATAGCAGGAGTAATAGTGATGCTTACTCCTACCAAATCGTCTTTTAAATACGAATTTCAAAAAGGAGGTTTTTGGAAGCACGACAATTTGATAGCACCTTTTGATTTTGCCATAAAGAAAGATAGCAAAGACATAGAGAAAGAAACAAAAGAACTTGCGGATAACAAGAAACTTTATTTTGACAACAACAAAAACATTGTTGCAAAGATAACTGAGCAAATAAACGAGAATATACGCAAGCAATGTGAGAACAATAATTTTTCCATAACTCAAACAGAAAATACCATATACAAAACAGATGATATAATAGACAAGA
>JAUNWC010000341.1 GCA_030540495.1 Bacteroidota bacterium | reverse complement strand
GTATTTGTTTGATTGTTGTGGTTGTTAGTATATGTATATTGTCCTCCAAGTAATATGCACCAGTTCTTAAATCCTTTGTTTATATTAAGATAAGACATTACCCTATTTATCCTTTGTTTTGCCTCATAATCAAATGCGTCTTCCAATGGCATATTATGGACAGCATATTGCATATATTGGTCATAATTATTAATATAGTTGGTGTATTCCGCTCCTATATTGAAAATTTTAGAATGTTGATAATGCAAAGATAATGTATGAGTGGAATTGTCTCCATTGTCTAATCCCTTGGAGTCTCCCGTTAGGTTGTTTTCCGAATGTGTTTTAGTTCTCTTGTATGGCATAAAATTGCCAACATAATCCAATGTTACATTAGTGCTATCTGTAATTTTGTAAGACACAGAAGAGTATAAATAATCGCTAATATTTCTTGTAATATTAAAGTCTTCTGAATTAATCTTATAAATAGAGTCTTCCATATCATTGACAATATGATGGCGAATATTCATTATATTTCTACTCATATTGACATAATATCCTGCATTACCCGATACAAAGAAATCCCACTTAGGTGAAGAAAAGAATCCTGAGCCATTAATAGTTGTTCCATTTACGGTGTAATTTCTATAAGAGCCTCCAAGTCTGCCAGAATAAAAATGATGTTTTTCTTTTTCTATTGTTACATTTATGGCAGGACCATTGCCAACAAACCACTCAGGAGGAGCCGAAGGTGCAAATTCTACGTTTTTAACCTTCTCTGCAGGAAGAGCCTTTAAGTACTCTATAAGAGTAGAGTAGTTCATTGTAGAAACTTTGCCATTTATTATTATACTTGGTGATTTTTCCCCTACCATAAGAATAGAATTGCCATCTGTGGTGTATAGTGTTGGCAGTTCTACAATAACATCAAAGGCACTTGAAACCACTTTTTTATCTCTTATTACTTGTGCATCATAAACAAGTTTTCCTTCTTCTAATCTAACCAATTGTCTTTGGGCTTTTATTTCTATGGCTTCCAAATAAGTTGCATCATTCTCCAATATAATAACATTATCTAATAGGTCTAAATCCTTTATATAAGATTTGAAACCAATAAAACTTACCATTATAAATTTGTTTTTAGTATGTTCCACCTCAATAGAAAATCGTCCCAAACTATCGGTGGTTGTCCCTACTATTAGAGAACTATCTGCTTTGCTTAATACTGCTACATTTGCCAAATAAATTGGAGTGTCGTTTGTGTCCTTTACCACAGAGGAAAAATTTTGTGCAAAGGCATTTGTAACCACAAAAATTATAGAAAAAAGAAATATTATTTTTTTCATATTATCTAATTGTTGTTTTTGTTGTTAAGTCTAAGATTTGTGTAATATCTTTTTATTTCTTCGTTAAAAAATCCATTTTTATTATTGTATCTACAATTTGCTCCATGTTCTACAAAATTTTGAATGCAAGTACCACAACACAGTGGCAAATAATCGCATTGCAAACAATCTTTATTTTCCAAAGAAGAGGTTGAATAAATTTTGTTTATTTTATCCATTTGCCAAGAA
>JAUNWC010000340.1 GCA_030540495.1 Bacteroidota bacterium | reverse complement strand
CAACTATTTTAGATACTTTGAGATAGGAAGAGAAGAAACCCTTAGGAGTATAGGACTAAGTTACGACCAAGTGGAAAAACAAGGAGTAATGATGCCTTTGATAGAACAATATGCTCATTATCATACACCTGCCCTCTATGATGATTATATAACAATACGCACAAGTTTGAAATCTGTGCCAACTTCAAGGATACATTTTGACTATAAGGTTATAAAGAAAGTGGAGGACAAAGAAATATTGTTGTGTGAGGGTTGGAATGAGTTGTGTTTTGTAGATAGCAAAACGAGAAAACCTTTGCGTTGCCCTGTCTGGTTGCAAGAAAGTTTGAAAAAAGTTTTGTGAATACAATAAAAAGTTATACTTTTGCAAACTGTTAATTAAATATAATTATTAATCATTTAAAAAAGAAAGAGGTATAAATTATGATTATTGTCCCTATTAAAGAAGGTGAAAACATCGAAAAAGCGTTAAAAAAGTTGAAAAGAAAATTTGAGAAAACAGGCGTAGTAAGAGAATTGCGTGCAAGAAAACAATTCACAAAACCATCTGTTATTGCTCGTCAAAAGAGACTTAAGGCTATTTATGTTCAACACCTTAGACAAATGGAATTGGATAAATAATCATTATGATTACTTTGAAAAAAGTTTTTCATCATTGAAAGAGACTTGTACTTTTGAAGTACAAGTCTCTTTTTTTGCAGTTAGAAGTGTAGGAAAAATATGCATATTCTTTTAAAGGAGAATATGCACATTAAGTATATAAGAAAAATAACAATGAATAAAAATTTTAATTTCTTCTTTGCTTAAAAGCAATCTACTTTATAAAGTAATTTATTGTAGAAACAACTCTGACTTTCACTTTCAAAGGGTCGTCAGTAGGAGTTATTTCAAACTGACCTTGATGAGCAGATTTTATTCCCTTGATTTTTGCGTCAGAAGATTGGGTAAATTCCTCAGCGGCTTTCTTTGCATTTTTTATGCTTTCTTTTATCATCTCAGGTTTTATGTCGTTGAGTTTTGTAAAAGAATAAACATTGCTGTTATTACCCTCATAATAATATTCGTTTTGAGTGTTTAGGTTGATGCCTTCTTTGTACAAATCAAATTGATTCATTTCTATATCTCTGATAACATTTACCTTATTGCTAATCAAAGTAATTTTCACCGTTGCATAATACCTTGTAAGATATTGTTCGTTTCCATATTCTTGGTTCTTCTTGTCTTTTATGTTTGGTACATTTATGGAAATTTCTTTTTCAGACAAACCTTTTGACTTAACAAAGGAGGTGATTTTCTTGTTGTTTCGCTCTATTTCTTTCAAAACTTCGCTCATTTCGTTGCCACCTACAACATACTTGATTGTAAGATTTGCGTTATCTACATCCACAATTCTCTCTGCCAAACCTCTAACAGTTACAGATTTTTCTTTGTCGGCAAAAGTTCTTAGCCCTCTGTAAATAAATGCTCCCAAAATAACTATGGCAAGGGCAAGGATAACCACAGATATTGTTAGATTTAAGTTTTTCATAGTTTGATTCTTTTTTTTATTTGAAAAC
>JAUNWC010000039.1 GCA_030540495.1 Bacteroidota bacterium | reverse complement strand
TATTATTTATCTATTTTTATTTAGTCTTTTTGTTTATTATTTCACAAAATACAACTATCTTTGCAAAACGTTTTTGGCCTCTTAGTTCAACGGATAGAACGGAAGTTTCCTAAACTTTAAATGAGGGTTCGATTCCCCCAGAGGCTACTTTCCTTTTTATTTTATTAAAAGCAAAAATGCAAATAATAACACAAACAAAGTGTTTGTTATTTTTCTCTTTTGTTAGACTACAAAAAAACAGACGTACACAAGAAATGTACGTCTGTATAAATAAAAATTATGTTATAAAAAAAGTCTTATTTTGTAACTCTTTCAAGCCATTTGACCATACCAAGCATTACTCCCATAGATATCAAACAAACTATAAGGAATACCAACCAGCAATATTGTATAGGCCAAGCGTTGTACATAACAGGTCCTATCCAGATAAGTAGGTTACCTACTGCCGTTGCTCCCAACCACAAACCTTGACACAAACCAAGCAAGTTCTTTGGAGCCACTTTGGAAACAAATGACAAGCCAAGAGGAGAAATAAACAACTCGGCTACAGTTAAGAAGAAGTAAGTAATGATAAGAACCCACCAATCTGCTTTCATACCCAAAGCCACAGACTCGTCTAAGTTTCTAAATTCTGTGCCTGATGGATAGTGTTGCATATATGAAAATATGGTTAGGAACAAATAAGCACAACCTGCTATTGCCATACCATATGCTATTTTTCTTGGAGTAGAAATGTCTTTGCCTTTTTTTGCCAAAGCACCAAAAATCCACATAATTATAGGTGTAAGAGCTATAACAAAGAGAGGATTAACGGCTTGCCAAATCTCAGGGGCTATCTTGTCGGTCTTAACAAAGTCTCTTGCAAACACAGAAAGCGATTGTCCATTTTGATGGAAAGAGAACCAGAAGAATATTGCTATACCCAACACTGCAAACAAAGCATACATTCTTTGTTTGATTTCTTTTGCCATTGCTTGCTTTTCCTCTGCTGTGTATTCAACAGTAGCAGTTGCTTCTTTTTTGGCAGGAGTTGGGAATATCTTTTTATTTACAAGGAATATTATCAAAGAAATTAACATTGCTGCCACAGAGGCAAAGAAAGAAAAATGCACGCCTTGGTTAAACACTTCCAAATATTTATTTGGGTCAAATGTTCCACTTATGGTAGCAGCAGTAGAAAGTTCGTTATATTTTGTTATTTGGTCGCCTATCTCTCCGTTTATAACCTTGTGGCAAAGTTCTGGTAGGTTAGCATTGTAGATAAATCCATTTACTTTTAACCACCATTGTCTAAGCAAAGGGGCAACAAAAGGAGCAATCAAACCACCTATATTTATGAAAACATAGAAAATTTGAAAACCATAGTCTCTTTTTGTTTTTGCTATTCTTAATGCATCTTCGCCTTTCTTAGCCTCTTGAGCCTCATAGTTGTCATACATTTGACCAACTATGGCTTGCAAATTGCCTTTAAACAATCCGTTACCAAAAGCAATGAAAGCCAAAGCCAAACAAGTAAAAGGCAACAACCAAGAAATATTGTTTGAAGTAGAGGTAATAGGTATGGCAAGTAAAACATAGCCAAGTGCCATTATTATCAAACCTTTCTGTATTGTACCTTTATAGTTTTGGGTACGGTCTGCAATAATACCTCCCACAAGAGAAAGCACATATATTGCAGCATAGAAAATAGAATAAATTAAGCCCGAAGTACCATCACTAAGTCCAAACTTAGAGCAAAGGAACAAGAGCAAAACGGCATTCATAATATAGTAGCCAAAACGCTCGCCCATATTACTCAAAGCAGCCGAAACTAAACCTTTAGGGTGATTTGTAAACATAGTTTTTTTGTTTATTTATTGTTATTAATTATTTTTTCAAAAATTTATTATCCAATTCTTATACCTTCTACCCTCAAACGAAAATCTCTTAAAAACAAAATATGTGCAAAGATAGTATTTTTTTGTATTATGGCAATACTTAGCAAAATAAAAATAGTTTTTACTCTAAGTTTATTTTGAATAATATGTTGTACTTTTGCAAAAAATATCAGTAGCACCTATGGATAAAACACCGCAAGTTCTCAAAAAAGAAGATAAAGTTGCCATAACAGCAACGGCTCGTAAAATAAGCATTCCGGAGGTTTTTCCCTCCATACAACTTTTTGCCTCTTGGAGTCTATCTACAACTATAGGCAAAAGCATAGCAAAGGGCAAACATCAGTTTTCGGGTAGCGACAAAGAAAGAGCGGAAGATTTTCAACAACTATTGGACAACGAGGAAATAAGAGTCGTATTTTGTGCAAGAGGTGGTTATGGTACTGCAAAGATATTAGACCTTATAGATTATAGAAGATTGATAGCAAAACCTAAGTGGATAGTAGGTTATTCGGATATTACTGCTATGCTTATGCATCTGTATTATAAATGTAATATAGAGAGCATACACGGTATTATGCCCATAAACATAACAGATAACCAAGATTGCATTGCTTACGAAAGTTTGAGAAATATTTTGTTTAATAATCATAATGAAATAATTGCTCCATATAACCCTAAAAACATTTGCGGAGAGGTAGAAGGAGATATGATTGGGGGCAATTTATCTGTGATTTATTCTCTTTTGGGCTCAGAGAGTTTTGGAGCAACGGAGGGTAAGATACTGTTTATAGAGGATTTGGACGAATATTTGTATCACATAGACCGTATGCTTTTGGCTTTGAAAAGAGCAAACAAACTAAAAAATATAAAGGCTCTGCTTGTAGGACAATTTACAGATTTACACGACAACGAAATTCCTTTTGGCAAAGACTACAAAGAAATAATTTTGGATATTATGCAAGATTACAACATTCCTATTGCTTTTGATTTGCCAATAGGTCATATAGGAAAAGAGAACCACGCTTTTATACATGGAAGAAAAAGCAAAGTAGTTATAGGTAGAGAGCAAACAACGATTAGACAATAAAAGAAATTTGATGAAAATTTTGCGAATAACCTTTGTTGTAATAGCACTTTTGATTTTAAATTCTTGTGCAAGAGTGGTTGTGCCAAAAGGAGGTGAAAAGGATGTTGCACCTCCAAAGTTAAGCAAAAGTTTGCCACCCATGAATGCTACTAATTTCAAAGGAAAGGAAATAAGAATAGATTTCAACGAATATATAACCTTAGAGGGTGCTTTAGAAAAACTTATAGTATCACCTCCTTTGAAAAACAAACCTGAGATAAGTTCCAAACTAAGAAGTCTTTATATAAAAGGCTTGGACTCTTTAAGGGAAAATACTACTTATATCTTTGATTTTGCTGACGCAATCAGGGATTTTAATGAGGGTAATCCTATCTCCAACTTTGTTTTTTCTTTCTCTACGGGAGAAGAAATAGACACCCTGACCTACTATGGCAAAGTATTCAATGCCTATACTTTAGAAAAGGAGAAAAACAAATACGTTGCCCTATATTCCTCAAAAGATAAACAAGTTCAAACCTCACAAGTTCCTAACTATATAACAAGGAGCGATAGTTTGGGAAGGTTCTTTTTTCATAATATAAAATCGGGTGAATATTCTTTGATAACATACGAGGACAATAACAACAATCTTATATATGATTTGCCAACAGAGGGCGTGGGATTTGCCAATCAAACAATAGTCGCCAAAGAAAAAGGAGATAGTTTATTTAAAGGAGATACATTGTATTTCACTTCTGCCAAAGATAGCGTTATGAAACTTTTGGAGGCTAAATTTATCTCTAAAAATGAGATATATCTTTCTTTTTCTTTGCCAATTAGCGATAGTTTGCAAATAATTTTCCTCAAACCTCAGATAGATAACTTTCTTATTCAAAGAAATTTAACCGATACTTCTTCGCAAATAAATATATACATAGCAAATAAGGAGCAACTTGATAGCGTAAATTTGGAGATAAAAGATAAGAACTTTGAAGAAAAGCAAGAACTCGTTTATTCTCAAAAGAAAAAAACGACAGAGGAGAAAAAGAACTTTGCCTTTACTTTGCCAAATACTACTTTGCCTTATTATGATTCTTTAAGAATAGAAATGCCTTTCCCAATAGAGAAAAATAACTTGCCACTGAAAGCAAAAATTATTTTCAAAGAGGATAGTATAAATATTGATTTTTATGAAAGCAAGGAAAATATAAAAGAGTTGGTTTGCGGTTATGATTTTTTGGAAAACACAGAATATACTCTTATTATAGACTCCAACTCGGTGCAAAATCTTAGAGGAGAGGCAAACGATAGTCTCAGCGTTTCTTTTACAACAGACAAAAAAGAGGATTATTCTCAATTTATTGTTCATATAAAAAATGAGGAATTAGTGGAGAATCAAATAATTTATTCTCTGTTTGACGAAAAAAACAAACAAGTAGCCACATTTATTTCTTCTTGGCAAGATAGCATATTGACTTTTAATCATTTGAAAGAAGGTAAGTATAAACTAAGAGCAATAATAGACGAAAATAAAAACGGAAAATGGGATGGCAATAATTTTGTGTTACACAAACAGGCAGAAAAAATTTTGTTCTTTCCTAAGTCTATAGACATAAGAAAATCGTGGATATTGGAAGAAGAATGGTAAATTTCTTGTTATAAGTTTGGTAGGTAAAAATAAAAATAGTAATTTTGCAAAATCATTTATTAAAGTAAATATAAATAAAAAATGGCAGTAAAGATTAGATTACAGAGACATGGTAAGAAAGGACAGCCTTTCTACCATATAGTAATTGCGGATGCTCGTGCAGCACGTGATGGAAAATTTATAGAAAAGATAGGAACTTACAATCCTCTAACTAATCCAGCAACAGTGGTGGTTAATTCTGAGAGAGCGTGTGTTTGGTTACACAACGGAGCACAACCTACAGATACAGTTCGTTCTTTGTTAAGATACAAAGGAGTATTGTATAAATACCACTTGCTAAGAGGAGTAGAAAAAGGTGCTTTTTCTCAAGAAGTAGCAGATAAGAGATATAGCGATTTTATGGAATTAAAAGAAAAGCAAGTTGCTGATAAAGTTGCTAAACTTAACAATGAAAAGAACGAGAAGAGAAAAGTAGCACACAAGCACGAAGAAGAAGTTAATCAAAAGAAAGCACAAACGCTTGCTGAAAAAAGAGCAGCCGCTGTAGCAAAACAAGCCGAAGAGGCTCAAGCCTCAACGGAAAGCACAGAAAACACAGAAACTCCTGTTGAAGGAGAATAGCTCATAATGTTATTGTTATCAAAGCTGTTGTTATCTATCTTATAAGGAAACAACAGCTTTTTTTAATAAAGGTATATGACAAAACAAGATTGTTTTTATTTGGGCAGAGTAGCAAAGCCCTTTTCTTATAAAGGAGAATTGGTTCTGTTTTTTGATGTGGATGACCCGTCAGAATACTTGAACTTAAAGTTTGTATATATAGAGATAAACAAACGTTTGATTAAATACAATATAGAATCCATAAGACCACATGCAAACAAAATGGTAGTCAGATTTGAGGATGTTACCATAGAGGAAAGTAATATCTTAGTAGGTAAGGATTTGTATTTGCCCTTAGATATGTTGCCAAAATTAGAAGGTAATAAATTTTACTTTCATGAGGTAATAGGCTTTGAGGTTATAGACGAAGAAAAAGGAGATATAGGCACAATCAAAGAAATCTTTGATAATATGACCCAACCAATAATGTCTATTGACCACAAAGGCAAAGAAATTCTTATTCCTATTATAGACGAAGTTGTAAAAGAAGTAGATAAACAACATAAGACCATAAAAATAAAAGCCCCACAAGGACTTATAGATATTTATCTTTTATAGCAACTAAAGATTGTTTTTTGAAGTTGTTATAGGTTAGCATAAGTTATAGAATAGGTTACATAAGCGTATAATAAAAATAATGGCTTCGCCCAATAAAATAGGCTACGCCTGTACGCTTGTGTATCTATTAAAATCAGTCTCCACTTATGCTAACCTATCTTAACCTATGATGATAATTATTACAATTTATTACAACTTATTATTTTTTCCAAAATCTGTAAGTTATATCCTCTATTATTTTTCCGTCTTTTAACTTGTAAAGGCGTTGGTTGGTGTTTTTATCTTTCAATGCTCCGTACTCTTGTTTGTATTCGCCTATTTTTATATAATCAAAGTTTTCTTTGTCTATTTCTTTGCTAATTTCTTCTTTGCCAGAATACCAAGCAGTTTTTTTATTAAAGCGTTCCTTTACAGACTTTGCCAAATCGCTAACAGATTTTGGTTCGTTGTCTCCTCCCATAAAAGCAACACAAGTTATACTATCAATGTATTCTCCAAGTATTATAGATAAACTTTCTTTGTTAAGCTCCTCACCCTTATCCTCCCATAGCCACAGAGAATGACAATTCTTGCACCTATTTGGGCAGTTTGTTATATTTATAGCAAGAGATACCTCATCGGGTATCTCTGCAAAAACAATATCATAATTATAAAACCTTAACATCTGTCTTCTTTTACAAACTATTGTTTATTATAAGAGTGTTATACCAATACTTGTTGCTCTTGCATTACACTTTCTTTCATAACATCTTCTAAATGACGAGCAGGTAAAGGTTGGTCAAATTTGTTCTGGCTTGCGTTGATATAAAAACGTTTTGACGCCTCTTTTTGACGAGCAATAGAGAAATTGCTAACTCTTTTCATATAACCTATAATTCTTGTCAAATAATCTATGTTTTTGGAATGACATTTAGGACATTCGTGCAAATATCTTTTATCTATATGACCACAATCGTTGCAAATAGTATTTGGAATATTAAATGTAAAATAGTTACATCCCTCTTTTGCAGCCACTCTAAGCAGTTGTCTATATTGTGCTTGAGACAAATGTTCCTCCATATTCATATGAAGAGCCGAGCCTCCTGTAAGATGTTCTATATAACGTTTGCCATGCAGACGCATTTTGTCTAATACGTTTAGAGAATCATCCTCTACTATATAGAAGTAAGAATTATAACAATCCCTAAAAGTTTGATAACCATCCTCTTTATCCCATTTAGCGTGCTTTACTCCAACATTTTCTGCAGGTATCATCTCACAGTTAAACATCAAATCCTTGCTACGATATTGTTTGTTATGTTTCTCTACTATACCCAAAACATCAGCAACAAATTTTTCATACTCTGGATTGTCATTTATTTCCATTCCAAGGAACTGAGCCGCCTCTACCAAACCATTAACACCTATGGTTAAATATTGTCTTGCTATATTTATGTATCCTGCTGTGAATAAAGGTAACATTCCTTTGCTGTTAAACATTTTTAGATTTTCGTTGTAGCCTATTTGTACCTTATGCATCAAATCCACTATGCCATCCAAATATTGCAAATAAGGAATATTCTCTTTTACCGCATATTGTATGCAACGATTAAGGTTGATGGTAAGCACCGACTTACTACCAGTAGAAACGCCACCGGCTCCAAGTGTATAAGAAAAGCCATTGTCTTGTATCTCGTTTCTCAAACGACAGCAAGAAGATAAAGAATCAGCATTATCAGAAATATAAGTAAAGAAAGAATGTCCCTCAGCATACATTTGAGCAGTAAAATCGCCGTATTCCTTATCCAAAACATCTCCATCTTTGGTCAAAAGAGCCATTGTTTCAACAGGGAATGTAAGCACGGTTTTTGTTCTTTCTTTGTTAAACCATTGCATAAAGCGTTTTTGCAACCAAGACAATGATTCCCAATGAGGTTTGCTACCATCCGGGAAGAAAAACTCTCCGAACAAACTTTCAAAATAATACTTGTCATAGTAGGCTACATTCCAAAACACTGCCTGAAAATTCCTTGCTCCCGTTGGTTGGTTGATACTATAAACTATTTGTTCAAAACAATCGCAAATAACCTTATCCAAAGTCCTTTGCTTTTTAGACAAATCCACTACTTTAGAAGGGTTTTGATAATAATCCTCTCCATATTCCTTGCCTATAAAATAATTCATATACATAAGAAATTCTGGAGTTGCACAAGCACCCGATAGCATACTGCTAACCATAAAAACCATATTGATAAAACCTCCACAGAAAGATTTTAAATTTGTAGGTGCTTTGCTATTGCCTCCTATACTCTGAGTACCATTCAAAAGCCAAGGATACATGGTAATGCTGGCACAATAGTTTGCCAAAGAGGTTTCATCATTCTTGTATATAAAATGATGTTCCAAAAGATAAAGGTATTTGTCAGAGAAATCCTTTCCATACATTTCTTTAAGACGGTCGGTAAGCATTCTACGATTGAGACGAATAAAATTTTGTTTAGGCAACTCACCTATAAGCGTGGCTATATTCTTAGATTCCACATTTGCATTTGCATCAAACTTGGAACCTGTCGCCGCATTTTCTGCTTCACAATAATTCATCAAAAATTCCAACTTATTCTTTACTTCCCTGTCTTCTAAATGACGCTGACGATACAACATATAAGACTTTGCAACGGCAAAATATCTCTCTGCCATAAGGGCTATTTCCACTTGATTTTGTATTTCCTCCACAGACATTCCGTCCTTGATATTGACCCTTGAAAGTATATCCGTCAAGTCTGTTTCTGTGGCAAAACTACCTACTGAAAGAAAAGCCTTCTTTATAGCATTTTTGATTTTATCCAAAGAAAATATTTCTCTTTTTCCGTCTCTTTTCTTTATGTATATCGTACTCATATCTTTTGAATTTTTATTGTAAAACTATCTTTAAAATTTTTTCATATCCCTTTTTGGAATTACAAAAATATATCAAAAAAAATAAGAAGTGTTGTTTTTTTTTATTTACTTTTTCACAAAAATTGTTTATAACTACTTTTTGTTGTAAAAATCAATATTTTAAAAATTACATTTTATCTTTTTACAAGTTAGCATAAGTTTTGACAGATTATAATATGATAAGAAATATCCATACAACAATCTATATTAACCTATTATAACCTATACCAACTTATTGTAACTTAATTATATACTAAGATTACATTCTTTTTATACCTTGCAAAATATGGGAGTATTGTTTGGTATCGTGGTCTATTATACCTCTATTATCAATCAAATCTATTCTAACTCTACCAGAGGAATGAATAATATATTGTGGAGCAAGAAATATACCCACATGGGAAATATGTTTTTTATCTTTACCAAAAAACAAAAGGTCGCCTTCCTTTGCCGAATTTATGTCCTTAACCTTTTTGCCTTGAAGATACTGCTCCTTTGCATCTCTTTGCAAATCTATACCAAATATGGAATAAATCAACTGAGTAAACCCCGAGCAATCTATTCCCATTATACTTTTGCCTCCCCATAGATATGGAGTAT
>JAUNWC010000339.1 GCA_030540495.1 Bacteroidota bacterium | reverse complement strand
GCTTGTACTACAAGGCAGGAGCTCTTTCTTTCACATCTTTCCACAGCTACTCTGCTATCATTGATGCAGACGAAAACGCTGCCAAACTCAATGGAAAGAAAAATGCATCTACAAAAGGTATTGCTGACGGATTCTCATATGATTCTAAAGAAGCAAGTGTTGCATCATATGCTGCGGGTGGACAAAAAGGAACAATTCTTTTGCGCGATGCAATCCTTACAAACAACTTGATGGTTCGCTACAAGGTTAACAGCAAATTTGCAGTATACGGTGTAGTTGCAGACATGATTGGTCTTGGCGAAAACTGCGGTGTAAAACTTACAGACAAAGACGGAAAAGAAACAACAGATGCTCTTATCCAGCTCCGCGCTTCTGCATGGGCACAGTTCTATGCTGGCGGAAACTCAATCTCTGTAGGTGTTGTATACGAAAACTACGACGTTGCAGAAACATACGGCGATTCAGTACAGAGCATTGCTATTCCAATGATCTTCCGTGTTAAGATGTAATTTGGTATAACCAAAAATAGTTCTAATTGAACAAAAACCAGCCGAAAGGCTGGTTTTTTTTATGCATATTTTGAACGCGCTGTTCCGATCTGGGCTAAGTTTTTCCGTAATCGCAGCATTTTTTGCTTTTTTTTAGGTTTAATTTCAGTTTTGCTGTAATTTTCGAGGCCTATAATCTAACTGTTTTATCATTACCAGTCTTGACCGGACAATCTATTAAAATTTTATAACTGATTGCTAAACGAATTTTTTATTCAAACTGAAGTTTAAATCTTGATTTTTTATGGGAGTAAACATGAAAAAACTAAACATTGTTTTTTTAGCGATATTTACAACTATTTTTCTTTCTAATTGTATTTCAAATAATTTTGCAATTAAAGCAAATGAACCAGTTGCCATACTTTCTGTTCGTGGAACTTTAAATGTTCCATGGTTGGAAGAACGCGATGATGATTATAAAGATTTGGACGGAATGATTACAAATTCAATAAATAAAATCTTTGGCAAAAATAATCCAGAAATTCAGACTGCCCAAGACCGAATAAATTATGCAGATGAACAATTTGCATATCTTTTAGAAACAAACATGGGAATTACAGTTGTTCCTAAGGATAAAATAATCAATTCAAAACAGTATAAAGCAATTACAAGGTTGTCGAAGGCTCTAAATTAAAAGGTCAAATTACAGCGTCCGTAACAATGGATGTTGATGTTTACGATTGTAGAGGGCATCAAAAAATTATGGATACTTTTATCGCTGATTCTAGCCAACTTGTCGAAATTTTAAAAACAAATTATGACAAAGACGCACTTGTCGAACTTTTTCCAGAAATTATTGATCTTGTAATAAACCAATTTATCGTAAAATATATGTAATTTTTTACAAAGGGCTGTCCTAAAAAGAAAGAACAGCCCCTTTTTTACGGCTTATGAGCTGGTAAAAGAAGAGGCACTTGTAAAAAAATTTGATTTAAGACTGTTTGAGTTTATCGACTTGAGAAATCTCCAGCCCAGTGCACTTAGCTACAATTTCTGCCGGAATATTGTTTTCGAGCATCTTTTTG
>JAUNWC010000038.1 GCA_030540495.1 Bacteroidota bacterium | reverse complement strand
GCAAACAGAATACCAACTCTTTATTATCATTTTTTATAATTTCTATGCTTGAAATAGGCTCTAAGCCCACAGAAACCTCCTCAGAAGAAAGTATATCAAAGGCAAGAGCAAAAGTAATACCACAGATTTTTTTCATATAATTAAAGTCTAAGTATGTACTGCTGTCTTGTAAAGTATGATAATAAGGAGAAAAATCGTGTTCGGTAAAAAATAAGGCTTTCAATCCCCAAGAATAAAAAACCCAAGAATCTGAACGTTCTCTATATTCCATATCTAAATGGGGTATTAAATCAGAATAAAGCAAGGTGTATTCTATGGCTTGAGAAGTGAGGTCGGAGGAATTATCATAATAATTGATATTTAAAGTATCGCTCTTGTTATACCCTACCATATCTAAGTTTATCATTCCTATGACCTTTGTATTCCAAGTTTCAGCCAATTGATACAACCTATGATTACTACCTACAAAGTTGAGTTCCTCTCCAGCATAAAATTCTATTCTTAGATTGTGTTTTGAGGTTATATTGCTTTGTTGCCAAACTCTCGCAAGTTCCAATAGAGTAGCCACGCCTGAGGCATTGTCGTCTGCTCCCGGAGCGAAGTGTTCATAATCACTAAAATTTTCTTCCCTATTGGATATACAATCATAGTGAGCACCTAAAAAGAGACTACTATCCACACTATTATCGTTGCCTTTTTTGACGCATAGTACATTGTAAGCCCAGCCACTATTCATAGGGACATTGCTTATAATGTACAAATCTTCAACATAAAAAGAATCTACTTCTACATCAAAACCATAGTTTTGCATTCTTTCTTTTAGATAAAAAGCAACCTGCCTTTGATATTCTGAAAAAAGAAAACGAGAAGGAAAACTTTCCAAAACTTCCACATTGTGTTTTATGGAATCTGCTTGTATATTGTTGATAATACTTTGCAAAACAGAATTCTGTGCCTTTGTATTAAAAGCAACAAATAAGCAAAACAGCAATAAAAACCTAATTTTTTGTTTCATACTTAACTACATTTCTTTTTTGCAAATATACAACAAAAGACTAATTATTTCAAGTTCCACTCTACTCCCTCTTTGGAGTCTTTTATTTCTATGCCTATGGATTTCAAACTATCTCTTATTTTGTCAGAGGTTGCATAGTCTTTTTGCTCTCTTGCCGTTTTTCTGACATCAAGAATTAGAGACATCAAGCCCTCTATTACTTTGGTATCCGAAGAATTATTATCTTCTTTCAATCCCAATATTTCTTCGCAAATGGTGTTGAAATTTTCTTGCAAGTATAATTTATCTTCTTTGCTTATAGTTGCTTTTTTATTTGCAATGCTGTTTATGTGTTTGCAAAGTTCAAACAAGTTGGCTATACATATAGGAGTATTGAAATCATCTAACACTGCATCTATTGCTGCTTGCATTATTTTCTTTAAATCAAAAGAAGTTTTCTCGCTTTCAAGCAAAGAAGGTATTCTCTTTTTTGCCTCCATTAGTCTTGCAAAACCTTTTTCTGACGCAATCAGAGCCTCGTTGGAAAAATCCAAAGTACTACGATAGTGAGCCATAAGCATAAAAAATCTTATGGTCATAGGAGAATAGGCTTTTTGCAAAAGGTGATGTTTGCCCGAGAACATCTCACTTATGGTAATAAAGTTGTTGTATGATTTACCCATTTTTCTTCCCTCTATGGTTATCATATTGTTGTGTAACCAATATTTTGCAGGCACTTTGCCAAAGGCTCCCACTCCTTGTGCTATTTCGCAATCGTGGTGAGGAAACAACAAGTCCATACCTCCTCCATGTATATCAAACTCTTCACCCAAATACTTCTTTCCCATAGCCGTACATTCCAAATGCCATCCCGGAAAACCTATAGACCAAGGACTTGACCATTTCATTATATGTTCTTTTGGTGCTTTTTTCCAAAGGGCAAAATCAAAAGGATTGTGTTTTTCTTGCTGACCTGCCAACTCGCGAGAATTGTCTTTAGTATCTTCTAATGTTCTATGAGAAAGAATGCCGTATTTCTTTACCGTATCGTTATATTTCTCTACATCAAAATAAACACTACCCTCGCTTACATAGGCCAAACCTTTATCCAAAAGAGTTTGTACTATTTCTATCTGTTCTATTATATGACCAGAGGCTATGGGCATTATATTTGGTCTAAGACAATTCAAACTATCCACAGCCCAAAGATATTTTGCCTCATAATACTGAGCAACCTCCTGTGGCTCTTTATTTTCTGAAAGAGCCTTTTTCTCCACCTTATCCTCCCCACTGTCAGCATCGTTTAGAAGATGACCTACATCTGTAAAGTTTCTCACATACCTAACATTGTAACCAGCGTATTTTAGTACTCTATAAACAATGTCAAAAGTTATTGCACTACGAGCATGTCCAAGATGAGCCTCACCATATACTGTAGGACCACAAACATACATTCCAACCCTATTTTCATTCAAAGGACGAAATCCCTCTTTTATTCCGCTTAGAGTATTGTATATTATTACCGAAAGTTTATCTGTTTTCATATTATTTTATTTTTAATCTATTTGTTACTATTCTTATGGTTAGAGTACCTATTATTATAACTATAAGTATTATTCTAATTATATCCCCAAACATTATTCTCACAGGAAAAGCATCCACTACAAAATTCTCTCCTGCAAGTTTTATCAGTCCAAACTTTTGTTGCAAAAAACAAATTATCAATCCCAAAACAATTCCTAAAATACAACCTACTATATTTATTGTCATCCCATAATAAAAATATATTCTTTGCAAATCTCTTTTGGTGGTACCCAAGGCCCTAAGAATGTAATTCATTCTTTGTTTTTGTATATAAAGTATTATCAAAGAAGAAAGTATATTTATGGTTGCTATAAAGAGAATAAAGGACAATATTACATAAACAGCAAATTTTTCACTCTTTACTATGCGAAAGTACAGAGATTGTTGCTCCAAAAGGTTTTTTGCCTCTATATTCTCAATTCCTTTTAATGCTGCTTTTCTTTTCTGTATGTATTTTTGTTTGTTTGTGTTTGGCTTTGGAATATCATACAGGGCTGTTACTTCATTATTTTTGTATCCCAAGAGTTCTCTTGCTTTATCTATATGTATAAAAATATACCCCTCATCTAATTGTGAGTTACTCTGAAAACATCCTGCAAAGGTTACAATACAAGATTGCAACATATCTTCTAATACTGTTGCTTCTTGATTATCGGTTTGAGGTATGGTGATTTTTAGAGGTATTCCCATTTTTTCTGCACCTTGCCCAAGCCCTAATTCAAAAGCCAAGCCAACTCCTAAAATACAAATATCTTTGTCCAAATGTTTAAAAGTAGAATTGTTGTTTATAAGCAAAGTATCTAAAGCATTGTATTTAAAATATTCATCATTTGTGCCTATAAGTTTTACAATACTTTGTGCTGTTCCCATACTTACCATTGCTGTTTGTTCTACAATAGGCACTAAGGTAAGATTATCTTTTTGAGACTTGTCTTTTTGCAGTTTGTTTATAACGCTATCAAGTTGAAATTTTTCTCCTTCTATAGTTTGAATAAGTATGGGAGGATTTTCTTTTTCCATCATAGTTTCTGCTACGGAGGTAAAACCATTGAAAACACTCAACACTACCAATAGTGCAAGACTTCCCACAGCAATACCTATCAAAGAAATCAGAGAAATAATATGAACTATTCCTCTATTTTTTTTTGAGAAACATAATCTATTGACTACAAAAAAAAGATTCCTTAAATTCATACCCACTCAAAACAAAGGAGAGTTTTATTTTTTGAGAAGTTCGTCTATTCTTTTTGCGTATTCCAAAGTATCATCCAAGAAAAACACCAAATCGGGTATAATTCTTAATTGATGCCTTTCCCTTTGAGCCAAAATCATACGCAAGTAATCTTTTTTTTGCTTTATTATCTGCAACATAGCAATTTCTTTTGCTTGTGGATTTTCTTGTCCTTTTGTAATTTCTATCGGACAATTAGCAGGAACAAAAATACTTACATAAATTCTTGCCAAAGAAAGGTCGGAGGTTACATTTACCTTTGTAACCGTTATAATAGAGGAAAGAAATTCTCCTTTTGCTGTTTCCCTAAATATTTCAGACAAATCTTTTTGTATAAGTCTGTTTATTTTTTCCATTCTTCTGTTTTCCATAATGCAAAAGTACAAAAAAAACAATTAAAACCAACTTGTTATAAGAAAATGTTATAGGTCTATATAGGTAAAACAAGTTGAGATAGGTTGTAATAGATTACAGCCTGTGACCGTTCTATAAGGACAGAGCCATTACTTTTTGTCATACGCTTATGCGTCTATATTAACTTATGCGAACCTATCCCAACCTATTAAAACCTATCTCAATTGTAAATCAGGTTATATCTGTTATTTTAGAGTACGTTTTATAGTTATTTCTTCGTATCCCTCAATAATATCGCCTACTTTTACATCGTTGAAGTTCTCTATATTCAAACCGCAATCTTGTCCAACTACAACCTCTTTTACTTCGTCTTTGAAACGTTTCAAAGAAGCCAACACTCCACTATATACCACTATACCATCTCTAATCAAACGCACCTTAGTATTTTTGTTGATTTTACCCTCAGTACAGAAACATCCTGCAATGGTTCCCACCTTAGAAATTTTGAATGTTTCTCTTACCTCAAGGTTGCAAACAACTTTCTCTTTGATTTCTGGAGAAAGCATACCCTCTATTGCGTCTTTTAATTCGTTGATAGCATCGTAAATAATAGAATAAAGTCTTATATCTATTTGCTCTTGCTCGGCAAGTTTTCTTGCTCCTTGTGAAGGTCGTACTTGGAAACCTATTATAATAGCATTAGAAGCCGTTGCCAATAAAACATCAGATTCTGTTATCTGTCCAACAGCCTTATGCACAACATTTACTTGAACCTCCGGAGTAGAAAGTTTTAATAAAGAATCTGCCAAAGCCTCCACAGAACCATCCACGTCTGCTTTTAGAATAATGTTCAATTCCTTGAAATCTCCTATCGCTATTCTTCTTCCTATTTCGTCTAAGGTAATATGTTTTTGAGTACGTAAGCCTTGTTCTCTTTGTAGTTGCAAACGTTTTGAAGCCAAATCTTTTGCCTCCTTTTCGTTAGGTACAACATTGAAAGAATCCCCTGCTTGCGGTGCTCCGTTAAGTCCTAACAACAACACTGGAGTAGAAGGACCGGCAGAGGTTTGAAGTTGATTTCTTTCGTTATACATAGCCTTTACTCTACCGTAGCAAGAGCCTGCAAGTACGAAATCGGTTTGTTTTATGGTGCCGTCTTGTACCAAAATCTTTGCAATATATCCTCGTCCCTTGTCTAAGGAAGACTCTATAACAGTACCTTTTGCTCGTTTGTTAGGATTGCCTTTAAGGTCTAACATATCAGCCTCCAAAAGAACTTTCTCCAAAAGCAAATCTACATTAGTACCTTGTTTTGCAGATATTTCCTGAGATTGTATCTTGCCTCCCCAATCCTCTACCAAAAGATTCATATTAGCCAATTCTCCTTTGATTCTTTCAGGGTCGGCTCCGGGTTTATCTATTTTGTTTAGAGCAAAGATTATAGGCACGCCGGCTGCTTGTGCATGGTTTATAGCCTCTATAGTCTGAGGCATTATTTTGTCATCGCAAGCAACAACTATTATGGCTATATCTGTCATCTTTGCACCTCTTGCCCTCATGGCCGTAAAGGCTTCGTGACCAGGCGTATCAAGGAAAGTTATCTTTCTACCACTATGAGGCAAAACTACTTCATATGCACCTATATGTTGAGTTATACCTCCAGCCTCTCCGGCTATTACGTTGGTTTTTCTTATATAGTCCAAAAGAGAAGTTTTACCATGGTCTACGTGTCCCATAACAGTAACAATAGGTGCCCTTGGCTCAAGGTCTTCCTCTCTGTCTTGCTCCTCTTCGCTATTAAGAGTTTCTATTACTTCTGCACCAACAAACTCTACTTGAAAACCAAACTCATCGGCTATAAGTTGCAAAGCCTCTGCATCCAACCTTTGATTAATGGAGACAAACATACCTAACTGCATGCAAGAGGCTATAATTTTGGTTACAGGCACATTCATCATTGATGCCAATTCGTTAGCCGTAACAAACTCCGTAACCTTTAATATTTTCTTTTCCTCTTCCCTTTGTTGCATCTCCTCTTGATGATGTTGAGATACAAGTTGTCTCTTCTCTCTTCTGTGCTTTGAGGTCTTGCTCTTACCCATAGGAGAAAGCCTTGCTAATGTTTCTTTAATCTGCTTTTCTATCTCCTCAGTATTTACCTCTCTTGTTTTCTTCTTCTCTTTTCTGTTTTTCTTTCTGTCTTTCTTGGCCGCAGGGACATTGTTCTCTGAAGGTTTTTCGTCCTTATTTACAGGATTTGCCGCATTAGTCTTTATACGTTTGCGTTTCTTTTTGTCCTCTGCGTTCTTGTCTTTTTTGTTTTTATCTTTTTTGCTCTCGCTATGAGTTTGGAACTGACTCAAATCCACTTTCTCTCCCGTCAATACAGGACCCGTTAACTTTACATATTGTGTTGCTATAAAGTTCTCTTTCTTTTCCTCCTTCTTCTCCTCCGTAGGTTTTGGAGCAGGTGCAGTGGTTTGTTCTGTTTTGTTGTTTGTTATGTTTTTGTTTGGCTCAGTTGTAGGCTTATCTTGTTTTCTTTTATCTTGCTTCTTCTTGCCCTCTTGCTTGTTTTTCTTGTCAGATTTTTCTTTATTCTCTTTGTTCTCTTGCTTATTCTTATTTTTTTCTTCCTTACGTCTATCCTTAGAAGATTTCTTATCTACTTTGGTCTTAGTATTCAAAGCCGACAGGTCTATTTTGCCCAAGATATTTATCGTTGTGCCATCTTTCGAAACAATAACCTCACTTTCTTTCTTGTCTATCTTTGGAATAATATCCCTAACTTCTTCTTTTACCTCTTCTTTTACAATAGGTTTAGTGTCAATCTCTTCTTCCTTCACAGGTTGTTCTTTTGTGTGAGTTTTGCTCTCTTTTTTCTTAGTTTCTTTTTTTGGAGGCTCTGAGGCAAAGTCTATTGTTGAAGTTTTAACAATAATATCCCCTATACTATCAACCCCCGCTGTTTCTATTGGAGTTGTAGTTTCCTCCTTAGCAACAATATCTTTTTCTGTTTTTCTATTGATGCTTATTTGCAGATTATCTGCTTTCTCTTTCTTTTTCTTTTCACCCTGAAAAGCATTGATAAGTAATTCGTATGCCTCTGAGTCTATTTTTGTATTAGGCTTGCTTTCTATGGTCTTGCCTTTCTTTGCAAGAAATTCCACTATGGTATCTACGCCTACATTAAATTCCGTAGCGGCTTGTTTTAATCGTATAGACTTTTTCTCTTCTGACATATTTTCCTTTTATTAATTTTTATTTCTTTTCTTTTCGCAAATATTTTTTTGAGGCAAGACTTCTCCTTCTTTATTCTTCTTTGTTTGTAGAAGGTTCTTCTTCAAACTCTGCACTCAAAATTCTAAATACATTATCCACTGTTTCAGCCTCCAAATCGGCTCTCTCTGCAACATCTTCTTTTGATAGGGCAAGCACGTCTTTTGCAGTATCGCAACCTATGGACTTCAATGCCTCTATTATCCATATCTCTATTTCATCAGAAAATTCTTGCAAATCCACATCATCCTCATATTCCATATCACTATCCCTATAAACATCCAATTCATAGCCCGTAAGTTTGCTTGCCAAACGAATATTATAACCTCCCTTTCCTATTGCCAAAGAAACTTGGTCTGGTTTCATAAATACGTCTGCCTTTTTGGTATCCTCATGCACCGTTACCGACAAAACTTGAGCAGGAGAAAGTGCCCTTGCAATATATAGTTCAGCGTTGGAGGTATAGTTTATAACGTCTATGTTTTCGTTTTTCAACTCCCTTACTATGCCGTGTATTCTGGAGCCTTTCATTCCCACACAAGCACCTACTGGGTCTATTCTGTCGTCATAACTTTCCACCGCTATTTTTGCTCTCTCTCCTGGCTGACGCACAGCGTTACGTATGGTTATAAGTCCATCAAATATTTCAGGCACTTCGTTCTCAAACAAACGTTCAAGGAAAATAGGAGAAACCCTTGAGGCTATTATATTAGGTATTCCGTTTCTCATCTCTACCTTAAGCACAATACTTTTTACAGCATCTCCTTTTCTAAAGAAATCTCCAGGTATTTGCTCCGATTTAGGCAAAGAAAGTTCTATACCATCTTCGTCCAAAAGCATTATCTCTTTTTTCCATACCTGATACACCTCACATACTATTATACTACCTACTTTTTCCTTATACTTATTGTATATTCTTGCTCGGTCATATTCTTGTATCTTTCCTATTAAATTTTGTCTTATGGCAAGTATGTCTCTTCTTCCAAAATCATTAAAATGTATTTCCTCTGATAATTCTTCTCCTACCTCAAAGTCAGGCTCTATCTTTATGGCTTCTGAGTATGGTACTTGAGTGTTTATATCCTCTACTTTGTCGTCTTCTACTATTGTACGATTACGCCATATCTCCAAATCGCCCTTATCCACATTTACAATAATATCTATATTTTTATCCGTACCATAATTCTTTTTTAACAATCCTCTAAGTACGTCTTCCAAAATACGCATTAAAGTTTCTGTATCTATGCCTTTAATATCTTTGAATTCAGCAAACGAATCCACCAAACTTGATTTTTCCATAAGAAACTAAAAAAATTATTTTTGTTTATTGAAATTTATTATTACTCTTGCTTTTTCTATGTTTTCAAAAAGAAACTCTTTGCCTTCCCGCTCTTTCTTGGTGGTAAGAACAATCCCTTTATCATCCACCTTAGCAAGCGTGCCAGAGAATTTTTCTCCCTCTTTGTCAATTAATTCAATATTCTCTCCCACATTTCTTTTATATTGACGAGGCAAAGAAAAATAATCGCCCAAGCCCGAAGACATAACAGTAAGTTCAAAATCTTCCTTATCCCTATCAAAACTTTTGTTGATAAAACGAGAAAGATTGGTGCAATCCTCTATTTTTACTCCATTGTCTCCGTCAAGTATAATTTCCACGATATTGTTTTTATTTACCTTTGCTTTTACGATAAACAAATCCACCCTATCCTTCAAAAACTCTTCGGCTGTGCTTATTATCAAGTTCTTATCTAACATATTTTTCTTTTATATATACAAAAAAGAGGAAACGTTCTCTTTCGCTCCTCTTACCATTCTGTTTGCAAAATTACTTTATTTTTTTGTTTCAACCAAATATTTTTGAATAAAATATATATTTTTTTGTTTTTTTGTGGTTTTTTCGTATATTATTATAGGTTAAAACAAGTTGGAGGCTCAGCCTCCTTATAAGTTAGCATAGAAGGACAAAGCCATTAGTTTTGTTATACGCTTTGCGTCTTATAAAACAGCCTATGGCTGTAACTTATGCTAACCTATCCCAACCTATAAAAAGGGCACTTTGCCTCCAACCCATAGTAACCTATTAAAATTCAT